>JACPAP010000009.1:15324-21379 GCA_016180765.1 Gemmatimonadota bacterium | reverse complement strand
CGAGCGGGCCCACCGCCTGGCCCGCCGCGGCGCGGCGCTGACCCTGGCTCCCACGCGGGTCGAGGTCCAGCGGTTCGACCTCACCGACCGCAGCGGAGCCGACGCGCGTTTCGTGGCCGCCGTAGGAAGCGGCACCTACGTTCGCTCCCTCGCCCGCGAGCTGGGCGAGATCCTCGGGTGCGGAGCGCACCTGGTGGAGTTGCGGCGCACCGCCGTGGGGCCGTTTCGGGTGGATGGGGCTACGTCACTCGAGGACGTTCGTCAAGGACGGGCCGTGTTGGCCGCGCCGGCTGCGGCCCTGCCGCATCTAGCGGCGGCGGCGGTCGAGGCCGCGGCGGTGGAGCGGTTGATCCGGGGGCAGCCGATCGACGCCTCGCACGCCGCTGCCGGGCCCCTGGCGCTGCTCTGCGACGGCCGCTTGGTGGCCGTGGTCCAGCCGCGGGCGGGCCAGTGGCACCCCGAGGTGGTGCTGGCCGGATGACCGGCCTGCTCCCGGACGACGGGCCCGGATCGGTCATCACCGTCGGCACCTTCGACGGGGTGCACCTGGGCCACCACCGCGTGCTCGAAGAGATCGCGGAACGGGCCCGCCGCTCGGGCCGCCGCAGTCTGCTGGTCACCTTCGAGCCGCACCCGCTGGAAATCGTCAACCCCCCGGCCGCACCACCGCTCCTCACGTTGGCGCACGAGCGCCGCGAGGTGCTCGCCCAGAGCGAGCTGGACGCCGTGGTCTTCATGCCGTTCACCCGCGAGCTCTCCCACCTGTCCGCCGAGCAGTTCGTCCGCCTCTTGATGCGCCGGTACCACCTCCGTGAGCTGGTCATTGGCTTCGACCACGGCATGGGACGCGGCCGCACCGGGGACGTGAACCTGCTCCGGGACCTGGGGCGCCGCCTGGATTTCTCCGTGGATGTGGTGGAGGCCGTCGCCGTGGACGGTCGCAGCGTATCGTCCACGCTGATCCGGCGGGCCGTAGCGGGCGGCGACCTCGCCCATGCCGCCCGGTTCCTCGGCCGGCCTTACTCGCTCACCGCGCCGGTGGTGGCCGGCGCGGGGCGCGGCCGCACTATCGGCTATCGGACCATCAACCTGGAACTCCCGGACCACCGCAAGCTCCTCCCGCCGGACGGCGTCTACGCGGTGCGGGTCGAGTGGCTCCGTGGCACCAGCGGCGGCATGATGCACCAGGGCCCCCGGCCCACCTTCGGTGACGCGCGCCGATCGCTCGAGGTCCATCTCTTCGACCCGGTGCCCGACCTCTACGGTCAGCTGGTGAAGCTCTGCTGGGTGGCGCGCCTGCGCGACGTGCGGACGTTCCCCACGGCCGACGCCCTCAAGCAGCAGCTCGACAACGATTTCGCCGCGGCACACGCCGCGTTGACAGGGTCCGCCGGCCCCGCTAGTCATTAAGCCCGCCTCGACAAGACCGGCATGTCCAAGAGCATTCGGAACCGACTCCTCGTGATTGCGGCGCTGGTGATCGCCAGCGGGATCTCGCTCTGGCCCCGGCAGGCCACCATCCGGACGCGGGGCGCCGACGGCCGGATGCGCGACACCACCGTGGAACGAGTGCCGATCAAGCAGGGCCTGGACCTGCAAGGCGGTATTCACCTGGCCCTGGAGATTGACCAGAGCCGCGGCCCGGTCGCGGACCCCGGGGGCGCACTCGAGCGCGCCTTGCGCGTGATCCGCACCCGGATCGACGAGTTCGGCGTGGCCGAGCCGCTGGTCCAACGCGTGGGCACCGACCGCCTCGTGGTAGAGCTTCCCGGCCTGCGGGACCCGGCTCGGGCCAAGCAGATCGTGCAGCGCTCGGCGTTCCTGGAGTTCCGCATCACCGACATGCCGGACGCGTTTCGCGCCGCGCTGCCGCAGATCGACGCGGCACTCCGGCGGGCCGGGGTGCGCGCCACCGGCGGCGCGGCCGGCGGCGTGAGCGCGGTCGAGCAACTGCTGGGCCGCGACACCACGCGGACGGCCGATACCACGGCGGCGGATTCGCTCGCCGCCGGCGGGGCGCTCAGCTCGCTGCTGTTCCAGGGCAACCTGCCGGGCGAGTTCCTGGTGCCGGAGGAGGACTTCCCCCGCGCCGACAGTCTGATTCATCTGCCCGACGTGCAGCGCCTGATTCCCCGGGGGCTGGAGCTGCTGTGGTCCGCCGGGCCCATCTCACAGGGGGCTCGCTCCTACTACGGCCTCTACGCCGTTGAGCGGCGTCCCATCATCACGGGGGACTACCTGGCGGACGCGCAGGCCCAAATCGACCCGACCTACAATCAGGCGGTCGCCAATTTCCAGCTCACCCGCCGAGGTGGCCGCATCTTCAGCGCCGCCACCGGCCAGCATGTCAACGACTTCATGGCCATCGTGCTCGACGGCCGGGTCCAGGGCCGCCCCCCCGTCATCAAGAGCCAGATCGGCCAGCGCGGCCAAATCGAGCTCGGGAACGCCAGCCTCCAGGACGCGCAGGACTTGGCCCTCACGCTGCGCGCGGGCGCGCTCCCGGCGCCGCTCACCATCGTCGAAGAGCGGACCGTGGGCCCCAGCCTCGGCAAGGACTCCATCGACAAAGGGAAACGCGCAGCCGTCCTCGGCTGTCTGGTCATCGTCCTGATGGTCGTCGTGTATTACCGCTTCGCCGGACTCCTCGCCGTGGCAGCGCTGGGGTTCTACGCCCTGTTCACCCTCGGCGGGCTGGCGGGGCTCGGTGCCACGCTCACCCTCCCGGGGCTCGCGGGATTCCTGCTCTCCGTCGGAATGGCCGTGGACGCCAACGTGCTCGTCTTCGAGCGCATCCGCGAAGAGCTGGCGCAGAACAAAACGGTACCCGCCGCGGTGGACGGCGGCTTCCAGCATGCCATGCCCGCCATCGTGGACTCGAACCTCACCACCGTGCTGACAGCGCTCTTCCTGTTCCAGTTCGGCACCGGGCCGGTGAAGGGCTTCGCCATTACGCTCATCATGGGCATCCTGGCCTCGTTCCTGAGCGCCGTCTTCGTCACCCGCACCTTCTTCTTGATCTGGATTCAGCGCCGGCCGGCGCTCAAGGAGCTCCCGATCTGATGCTCCGCCTGTTCCAAGACGCCAAGTACGACTTCCTGGGCGTTCGGCGGTACGCCTACGCGGCGACCGTCGCGGTGGCGTTGCCGGGCTTCGCGCTCCTGCTGTTCAGGGGCCTGAACGAAAGCATCGAGTTCACCGGGGGCACCTTGATACAGGTTCAGGCCCGGGACCCGGCGGTCGCGGAAGGCAGCATCCGAGAGGCGCTCAACCAGGCCGGCATTCTGGGGGCGGAGGTGCAGCGGTTCGGCGCGGCGGACGAGTTCGTGGTCCGGGCGCGACTGGACCCCAGAGTGGTGCAGTCCACGGAATCCACGCAGGAAACCGCAGCGGCCGTGGACACGGCGTTGACCCGGGCGTTGGGCGCGGGCCGGTATGACATCGTCCGGACCGAGGCGGTCGGCCCCAAGGTCGGTGCCGAGCTGCGCCAGAAGGCCATCGTCGCCGTTCTCCTGTCGTTCGGCGCCACCCTGGTCTACCTCTGGTTTCGGTTCGAGTGGCGGTTCGGCATCGCCGCGGTCGGCGCGACCGCCCACGATATTCTCCTCACCCTCTCGTTCGTGTCGATGATGAACCTCGAGGTGAGCCTGGTGGTGATCGCGGCCATCCTCACCATCGTGGGGTATTCGCTCAACGACACCATCGTGGTGTTCGACCGCATCCGCGAGAACCTGCGGAAGTACAAGCGGCATTACATGTTCGAGCTGGTGAACCTGAGCGTCAACGAGACGCTCCCGCGCACCGTCATGACCGGGACCACGACCCTGGCCGGGACCATCGCCCTGCTGGTGGTCGGCAGCGAGGTGATCCGCGGCTTCGCCTGGGTCATGACCTTCGGCATCGCGGTGGGCACATTTTCATCCATTTTCATCGCCTCGCCCATTCTGCTCGCCATCGAGCGGCGCTGGCCCGGGGAAGACGCCCGCGGCGCGCGCACGATGCCGCCGCCGCGGGCTCCGGTCACGTCGCCCGGCCCGGCCACCCCCTGACCGCTCCGGCCGGATCGGGGACCCCCAACCGCCGGATGCTGGTTGATACCCACTGTCACCTCGCGGACACCGCGTTCGAGCCGGACCGCGAGGAGGTGGTTCGGCGGGCCGGGGCCGCGGGCGTGGGACATGTCATCGTCATCGCGGATTCCCTCGAGAGCACCCAGCGCGCCGCAGCCCTGGCGTACGCGTTCGACTTTTCGGCCACCGCCGGGGTCCATCCCCACGTCGCCTCGACCTGGAGCCCGGATACGGCCGCACGCGTCGAGGCGGCGTTGCAGGACCCCGCGGTGGTCGCGGCGGGCGAGACCGGCCTGGACTACCACTACGACCATTCCCCGCGCGCCGACCAACGACGCGCCTTCGAGGCCCAGCTGGCGCTCGCCGCCCGCCTTCGCAAGCCCGTCGTGGTGCATGCGCGCGACGCGGACGACGACCTGTGCGCCATGCTCGCCACCTTCGCGACCAGCATCCCCGCCGTGGTTCTCCATTCGTTCAGCTCCGGCGCCTCCGTGTTCGCGGCGGGCATGGCGGCGGGAGCGTACTTTTCGTTCAGCGGGATGGTCACGTTCAAGAACTGGCGCCTGCAGCGCTGCGTGACGGACGTCCCGCCGGATCGCGTGCTGGTCGAGACCGACGCGCCGTATCTGGCACCGGTGCCCCATCGTGGGCGCCGGAACGAACCGGCCTTCGTGGTGGACATCGCTGCCCGGGTCGCGGAACTGCGGGGAGAGCCGTTCGGCGCGTTCGCGGCACGATCCACCGATAACGCGGTGCGCTGTTTCGGCAGCCGCCTTCACGACCTTCAGCATCAACCGACATGACAGCGACCATATCCAAGAGCGCCGTCCCCTCCGACATCGAGATCGCGCAGCGCGCCACGCTGCGGCCCATCACGGAGGTGGCCGCCGACCTGGGCCTCACGCCGGGGGAGCTGGTCCGCTACGGCGATCACATGGCCAAGGTGCGTCTGTCAGCGACGAGCCCGCGCCCGCGACGAGGTCGGCTGGTGCTGGTGACGGGCATCAACCCCACCGCCGCGGGCGAGGGGAAATCCACCTGCCTGGTAGGCGTCACCCAGGCCCTGCGACGCCTGCGGCACAACGCGGTCATGTGCATGCGCGAACCCAGCCTGGGGCCGGTCTTCGGCATCAAGGGAGGCGCCGCCGGGGGCGGCTACGCCCAGGTCGTCCCCATGGAGGACATCAACCTGCACTTCACCGGGGACTTCCACGCGATCACCAGCGCCCACAATCTGCTGTCGGCGATGCTCGACAACCACCTGCACCACGGCAACGCCTTGCGGGTGGACCCGCGCCAGATCACCTGGCCCCGCACCATCGACGTGAACGACCGCGCGCTCCGGCAGGTGATCATCGGGCTGGGCGGCAGGACTGGCGGCGTCCCCCGCGAGGAGCGCTTCGTGATCACGCCGGCGAGCGAGATCATGGCCGTGATGGCGCTCGCCAAAGACTCGCAGGATCTGGAAGAGCGCCTCGCCCGCATCATCGTCGCGGCGAACCTGGACCAGCAGGCGGTCCGGGCCCGCGACCTGAACGCCCAGGGCGCCATGGCGCTGCTGCTCAAGGATGCCCTGCAGCCCAATCTGGTGCAGACGCTCGAGGGCGGCCCCGCATTCGTCCATGGCGGGCCGTTCGGCAACATCGCGCACGGCTGCAACTCGGTGATCGCCACCGACCTGGCGCTTCGCCTCGGCGACATCGTGGTGACGGAGGCGGGCTTCGGGGCCGACCTGGGCGCCGAGAAGTTCTTCGACATCAAGTGCCGCGCCGCCGACCTCAGGCCGGAAGCCGCGATCATCGTGGCCACGGTGCGCGCGCTCAAGCTGCACGGCGGCAGCGCGAAGGACCGCCTGAACCGCCCCGATCCGGCGGCGGTGGAGCAGGGCTTCGCCAACCTCGAGCGGCACGTCCGCAATCTGAAAAAGTTCGCCGTCCCCGTCGTGGTCGCCGTCAACCGGTTCGTGGCCGACTCGGCCGACGAGC
>JACPAP010000009.1:0-15296 GCA_016180765.1 Gemmatimonadota bacterium | reverse complement strand
GGGGGGGGGGGGGGGGGGGCTCGACCTGGCGGAAGCCGTGCTCGAGCTCCTCAAGAGCGGCAAGGCCAACTTCACGCCGTTGTACGACGTGAAGCTCCCCATCACCGAGAAGGTCACCATCATCGCGCGGGAGATCTACGGCGCGGAGGGCGTGGACTTCACGCCCAAGGCGGAACGGGCCGCCCGCCAGCTCGCCGAGTTCGGCCTGGGGGAAACGCCGGTATGCATGGCGAAGACCCAGTACTCGCTCAGCGACGATCCTACCGTGCTCGGTGCCCCGTCGAACTTCCGGATCACGGTGCGAGACATCTACCCATCCGCGGGCGCAGGCTTCGTCGTCGCCTTGGCGGGAGAGATCATGACCATGCCGGGACTCGGCAAGGTGCCGGCCGCCGAGCGCATGGCGGTGCGGCCGGACGGCACTATCCAGGGGCTCTTCTGAGTGGACATCATCGCGACCGACAAGGCGCCTCGGGCGATCGGGCCGTACAGCCAGGCCGTCCTGGTGGGCAACGTGATCTACACCGCGGGTCGGCCAGGATGTGGCAGAGCAAACCGACCGGGTGCTCAAGAACCTGGCGGCCGTCCTCGAGCAGGCCGGCAGCAGCCTGCAGCACGTGGTGAAGACCACGGTCTTCCTGGCCGACATGGCGGACTTCCCGGCGATGAATGACGTGTACGCCCGGCATTTCGGCGACCATCGGCCGGCTCGGTCCACCGTGGCCGTCCGGACGTTGCCCAAAGACGCGCGCGTGGAGATTGACGCGGTGGCCCTGCGACGCCGGTGATGGAATCCAGACATACCTTCAAACTTCACCATTCCCTGGTCATTATTCGATATTCGACCTTCCCCCCGGGGGTGGATTGGGCCTGGTGGCCTGCGCGGTCTTCAAAACCGTCGGGAGACGCCTTCGGCGGCTCCGGTGGGTTCGATTCCCACACGCTCCCGCCATGAACCGATGGGGAAACGGGAAGCGGGAAACGGGAAACGTCCTTCGACGCCGGCAACCCGTTTCCCGTTTCCCTTTTCCCCATTCCCGAGGGCTCTGCAACGTCGTCGTCCTCGTGCTCATGACCTGGGCGGTGGTGCCGCGCGCCGCCGCCCAGGTCCCCATCCCCAACCTCCCTCGTCCGCAGCAGGACACCGCGCGCCCCGACACCATCCCGGTCCCGCAGTTCCGATATCCGCCGCCGGTGCCGCCCCTCGGCGCCATGTGGCGCTCGCTGCTCCTGCCGGGATGGGGGCAGGCCGTGCTCCATCGACGCGTCACGGGCGCGGTGTTCGTGTTCTGGGAAGGGCTCTCGCTCACGATGACGCTCAAAGCCTCGGACCAGTTGCGCTACTTGCGCCGGACCGATGCCGACACGCTGGCCATCCGGCTCAAGAAGCAGGAAGTCCAGGACTGGGCCGTGGTGCTGGCCTTCAATCACTTGCTGGCCGGTGCCGAAGCCTTCGTGTCGGCAGAGTTGTGGGACTTCCCCGCCGAACTGACCAGCCGGGCACTGCCTGGCGGCCGCGTCGGCGTGGGGCTCGCTCTTTACTGGGGGAGATAAGTCCGGAGCTCGGGTCCTCGCTCCGTGATCACCGCATAGCGAAAGCCGTCCATCCAGGCGCCGGCGTTCAGGTACCACCGCCTCTCCCCCACCGCGGCCAAGACCGGCCGGTGCGTGTGCCCCAGTACCACCAGGTCCAGATCGCTTCGCGCCGCCAGCGTCGCACGGGCCCACGCGTCCTGGGCCGCGGCGGCACGATCCAGCACTTGGGGATCTCGGGTGCGTCCTCCCAGGATGCCCGAGAACCGCTCCACCAGGCGGTGGCCCAGATCGGGGTGAATCCACCGGAACGCTGCCACGGTGAGCGGGTGGCGCGTGACGGCGTGGAGCACTCGCGCGCCTCGGTGTTGCTCCCCCAGCCCGTCCCCATGGGCGACCAGCGACCGCCAGCCCGCCAGGGTCAGCTCCACCGGACCGGGGTGGAAGCCGGCACCCAGCTCACGCTGCCAGAATCCGCGCCCCCAGCGATCGTGATTGCCTCCGGTCAGCGTGAGGCGCACGCCGCGCTCCCGCGCCGCCGCCAGGCGCGCCAGCGTGGGGAAGGCGCGGCGGGGAATCACGCGGTCATACTCGAACCAGAATTCGAACAGGTCCCCGTTGATCACCAGGTGATCCCCGCCGCGCGGCACCGCGTCGAGAAACCGGTGCAGCGCGGAGGCCACGGCGTCTGGCACGCCGCCCAGATGCGCGTCCGACAGCACGAACACGGTCTCGGTGGTCACGCGGCGCTATATACCCGGCGCCCCGGGCTACCGGCAAGCGGCCCACCGTCGATATCCTTGGCTTCGTGAGCGACCAGATCACCGCGGTCGACCTGCGCGTGCGTTACGCCGAAACCGACCAGATGGGCGTGGCCTACCACACGCACTACCTGGTGTGGTGCGAAGTGGCGCGTACCGACCACATGCGCCGCCGCGGCGTGACGTATCGCGAGCTGGAGGGGCAGGGGCTGCGGCTGGCGGTGGTGGAAGCGAGCATCCGGTACCGCCAACCGGCTCGCTACGACGACCTGCTCTCCGTCCGCTGCTGGGTGCGGGAAGTCGCGAGCCGGCGCGTGGTGTTCGGGTACGCGATCGATCGGCCGGCCGACGGCACGCTCCTGGCGACCGCCCAGACCGCCCTGATCGCGTTGGATGGGGGCCACCACATGAGCTCCATTCCGGACGTGGTCAGGAGCCGGCTGGGCGCAGTACCGGACCCGGTTCGATTGTGAAGGCCGCGGTCCGCGTCTATTATGCTCTGGCGGCCGCCCTGGGGGCCGGCCTGGGGGCGTGCGCACCCGGATTGAAGAGCATTGCCCCTTCCGGGCTGGCGCCCGCCCCGCGCGACACCATTGCCGCGTGGCTGGCATCATACCGGCCGACCGGACCCGTCCGTTACGACCTGCGCTGGCGCTTCGCCAATCAGAAGGGATCCACGGCCGGGCGGGCCGCGGTTCGAATCGCGCCACCCGACACGCTCCGGTTCGACTACCGGGGCCCGTTCGGTCGGTCTGGCGCGGCCGTGATCGTGGCGGACTCCGCGCTGTGGGTGGCCCCGGAGCGCGACACCCGAGAGCTGCTCCCGGCGGCCCCGCTGTTCTGGGCCGCCCTGGGCATTCCGCAGCCCCCGCCCCAGGAGTCGTCGGTCTCGAGCCGGGGGGCGCCGGGCGGCCGGGTGTGGCGGTACGCGTCCCGGGCGGACACCATGGATTTCGTGGAAGTCGGCCCCGGACCCGAGCGGTTGCTGACCGAGGTGCGGCGCAACGGCAAGATCGTGGCGTCCACGGAGGTCCGATTCCGGCCTGCCGGGCGCGCACCGCTGGAAGCCCGCGTACGCTTCCCGCAGGACGGTTCGGCGTTGATCCTCACCGTGGAGAGTGTCGAGAGCGTTGCGGCGTTCGACCCGAGTACCTGGCGCCGTCCGTAGGCTGTGGTGGCCGGCCATCATGGCCGCGGCGTGCAGCGCGTGCCTCTACGGGTTCGCGGGCGGCGGGCTGCCTCCGCACATCCGAACCGTGGCGATCCTTCCGTTCGACAATCAAACGGCGGACCCGTTGCTCACGGAGCAGGTCCGCGACGCGATCCGCGAGGCCTTCGAGAGCCGGCTCGGCCTCAGGCTCGCGGGGGAAGCCACCGCCGACGCCGTGGTCCGTGGAGCCATCGTGCGCTACGAGCCGGAGGTCACGGTCTCCTTCCAGGCGGCGCAGCCGACGGCCGCCACCCAGGTGACCCGCCGCCTGGTGCGCCTCGCGCTCAACGTCGAGGTGTTCGACCAGCGCGAAGGCCGCATGCTCTGGCAGCGCTCGGGTCTGACGGTGGACGGCGAATACGAGCCCCCCCGGGAAGCCGACGGACGGCAGGCCGCCCTCAAGAAACTGGTGACCGACATCGTCGATGGGGCGCAATCCCAGTGGTAGCACCGCTCCCCGGGCTGGGGCGGTGGGGAAAGAGCCGCTACGGTTGCCTGGTCGGCATCCTCTTGTTCGTCGCCGCCTGGTACTACGGCATCGACGTCGGCGCCGTCTACCTCCGGTACTGGCGGATGCGCGAAGAAATGAGATCCGTGGCCCGGTTCGCCAATAGACTGGACGACGCGACCATGCAGCGGCGCCTGCATGCCAAGGCCGAGGAGCTGGATCTCCCGACCCAGGCCCACCGCTTCACGATCCGTCGATCGGCGCGGCCGCGCGAAATCCGGATCTCCACGTCGTACACGGAGGTGGTGGCCCTGCCGTTCGCCCGGTACACCATCCGTCTGAACCCGGTCGCCCGCGCGCCGCTCTAATGCTGGCCGCCCTGCCGTTGGCCGCGCCGGCTGCCGCCGGGCCGGACGAGGTCGTCCGCCTGTTCATCGTGCTGGCCATCATGCTGGCCGCCGGGAAGTTCTCCGGAGAGTTGTTCGACCGCATTGGGCAACCGGCTGTGCTGGGCGAGCTGCTGGCGGGCGCGGTGCTCGGCGGGAGCGCGCTGGGAATCATCCCGAGCAGCCCGGACGACCCGCTGTACGGCGTCCTCCACGTACTCGCCGAGATCGGGGTCATCGTCCTGCTGTTCGAGATCGGCCTCGAGACGGACCTGAAGCAGCTCCTGCGGGTCGGCCCGGGGGCCGCGTCCGTCGCCTTGGTGGGCGTGGCGCTCCCCTTCGCGGCGGGCTTCCTCTATTGGATCTCGCCCGTGAGCGTCGCGGACTTCAACGTCACGTCGGCGTCCACCACCGCGATCTTTCTGGGGGCCGCGCTGACCGCCACGTCCGTCGGAATCACGGCGCGGGTGCTCACCGACCTCAAGATCTTCCGGACCACGGAGGCCCAGATGATCTTGGGAGCCGCCGTCCTGGACGACGTCCTCGGCTTGGTCCTGCTGGGGCTGGTGGCCACGCTGGCGGCCGGGGGCTCGGTCGGCGTGGTCCAGGTGGGCCGCGCCCTCGGCATAGCACTGGGGTTCCTGGCGGTCGCCCTGGGACTGGGCCTCCTCATGGCGCCCCGCGTCTTCGCCACCATCGATCGCATGAGAGTCCGGGGCGTGCTGCTGGTGTCCGCGTTCGCCTTCGTGCTGATCGTCTCGGCCCTGGCGCAGGTTGCCGGGTCCGCCATGATCATCGGCGCCTTCGCGGCAGGGATCATCCTCTCAGGCACCAATCAGTTCGACGCCATCGAGTCCCAGATGAAGCCCGTGGCCGACATCTTCACGCCGATCTTTTTCTTGAGTATCGGAGCCCAGCTCGACCTTGGACTGCTCAACCTGTTCTCGCCGGCCGCCTGGCCCGTCCTGCTGGTGGGCGGCGTGGTCACGCTGATCGCGGCGCTGGGCAAGGTGGCGGCCGGGTGGGCCGTACCCTGGCGCCGCTTCAACCGCCTGGCCGTCGGGCTGGGGATGATGCCGCGCGGGGAAGTCGGGCTGATCTTCGCCAACATTGGGCTCTCGCAAGGCGTGCTGTCACGCCAGCTGTTCGGCGCCATCATGATCATGGTCATCGCCACCACGTTCCTCGCGCCGCCGCTGCTCAAGTGGAGCGTCCGGCGCCGCGGCATCACCGCCGAGGACCAGGCCGCCGGGCCGTGGCATCCGCTGGCGTGAGCGAGCCCGCGTGACGCGCCCCGACGGCCGGAGGGCGGAGGCCCTTCGCCCAGTGACGCTCGAACGGGCCGCCAACCCCTACGCCGAGGGATCCTGCCTCGCGCGCATCGGCGGGACGCTGGTGCTGTGCACCGCCACAGTCGAAGCGGGCGTCCCCGGTTGGCGGCGCGGCTCGGGGCTCGGATGGCTCACCGCCGAGTACGCCATGCTGCCCCGAAGCACCCAGGAGCGCACCCCACGGGAGCGGACCGGCCCCGGCGGACGGACCCAGGAAATCCAGCGGTTGATCGGTCGCAGCCTGCGCGCGGCGCTCCAGACCTTCGCGTTCGGCGAGGTCACGCTGCGGGTCGATTGCGACGTGCTCCAGGCCGACGGCGGGACGCGCACGGCTGCCATCACCGGGGCGGCGGTGGCCCTGGCCGACGCTTGCACCTGGCTGGCCGATCGTTCCGGCGTGGCCAACCCGTTCGGCAGCCTGGTCGCCGCCGTCTCGGTGGGGATCGTGGACGGAGAGGCGCGGCTGGACTTGAGCTACGCCGAGGACCGAGCGGCGGCGGTGGACGCCAACATCGTGGCCCTCTACCCCGACCGGTACGTGGAAGTGCAGGGCACCGGCGAGGGGGCGTCGTTCGACCGAGGCCAGCTGGATCGGATGCTGGCCTTGGCGGATCGGGGCCTGGCACACCTGTTCGCCGAGCAACAGCGCGTGCTGGGGCGGTGACGGCGCCGTTCCTCATCGCCACGCGCAGCCCCGGCAAGCGCAAGGAAATCGTCCAGATCCTGCGCGATATCCCGTATCGCCTGGTGTTTCCCGAGGACGTGGGCCTGGTCGAACGCGCCGAGGAAGCGGGCTTGGAGACCGCGGATTCCTTTGAGGGAAACGCGCGCCGCAAGGCCGAGTACTTCGCCCGCCTGTCGGGCGTCCCCACCGCCGCGGACGACTCCGGCCTGGAGGTGTTCTCGCTCGGCGGCCAGCCCGGAGTCCGCTCGCACCGGTTCGCTATCGTTTCCGGGCCGCCGGACCAGCAGGACGCGGCCAACAACGCCGAGTTGCTCAGGCGTTTGGCGGGTGCGCCCGCTCCCCGTCGCCGCGCGCGGTACCGCTGCGTAATCGCGTACTTCTCCCGGCCCGACGCCATCCCGATGACCTTCGAAGGCACCTGCCTCGGCTCGATCGCCCAGGCGCCGCGCGGCGGCGGCGGCTTTGGGTACGATCCGCTCTTCGTCTCCGACGATCTGGGGAAGACCTTTGGCGAGGCCACTCCCGAAGAGAAACACGCGGTCAGCCACCGGGGCCGCGCTTTCCGTGCGCTCGCCCAGTGGCTCCAGACCCACCTGACCGGCTAGCCCAATAACACTCTCGGCGCCCTCTGCGGTCTCTGCGGTGAACCAGGTCCGCCGCTGACGTTGGCGAAATGGGTTGGAACGGCGCTAGATTTGCGGACGGTCGCGGCCGGATGGTGTGGGCCGGATCTCGGGGCGTGGCGCAGGCCGGTAGCGCGCCTGGTTTGGGACCAGGAGGTCGCCGGTTCAAATCCGGCCGCCCCGATTCGGCAGCGGAGGAACCTGACCCTTCATGACCGCAAGCCCGCCCGTGGCGCAGGAATCCGAGGTCCGCAAGATCGCCTGCGGAAACCGGACATACGTCATCCGGCGTTTCGCGGACGGCATCTTCGCGGTCTATGACGAAGCGGGGAAGCTGCTGGCGGGGTGGCCGCTGACGGCGGTCTGGCCCAACCAGCCCATCACCGCCCAGACGGACGAAGACTGGTGCGCGCTCATCCGCCGGATCTACGGTCATTGATCCTTGCGTAACGGGTCGGCCTCGGTCAGCTTGCAACGCTGGCGCCCGTAGCTCAGGTGGACAGAGCAACGGCCTTCTAAGCCGTGGGTCGGAGGTTCGAATCCTCCCGGGCGCACCTGCGCCGGTCACGCCCTCAATCAGGCACATGCGCTCCCTGTGAATTCCATGCTCGTTGCCTTCGCGACGCTCTTGCTCGCCGCGCAAGCCCCGCCGCCCGCGGAGACCGCGGCCGCCGATCCCGCGTACGCCAGGGACGGGCGGCTCGCGGTGAGCGTGCGGGGCGACCTGTGGGTGCTGGCCGGGGGAGATTCCGGGACGTGGATCCGCATCACGTCCGGCCCGGCCTCGGACCGCCAGCTGGCATGGACGCCCGATGGCTCGGCGCTGGTCTTCGCCTCCGATCGCGCCGGCAGGTTCGATCTCTGGCGCGTCGGCATTGGCTCCGCTGGAGCCACGGGGGAGCGCGCATCACGTCGGCGCCGGAGTGGGAGGGAGAGCCGACGGTGGGCACCGCGGGCGACGTCGTCTTCGTGCGCGGTACCGGCCCCACGGCGCGCCTGGTTCGCCGGGACTCGGACGGCGCCGAGCGCCTGGTGACCCGGGGCCGGGACGGGGCGGAGCGATGGCCGGCATACGCCCCCGACGGCCGGCGCCTGGCCTACGTCACCTCCAGCGAGCGTGGCACGGCACTGCGACTTCGCTGGTTGGAGGGAGACTCGACCACGGTCGTCCTCAACAACCGACCGGCGCAGCGACCCACCTGGTCGCCGCAGGGTGATCGTCTCGCGTTCGCGACGCGCAGCGGCTCGCCGGGGACATGGGTCACGCCGCTGAACGGCGCATACACCAATCTCGTCGCCACCCAGGCGGCCGCCGTCGCGTGGGCGCCGGACGGTGGTGTGCTCGCGCTCGCCGAGCTTCCCCCGGCGGAGGTCGGCTACAACGGGGATCCAGACCGCACCGGCCGGCGTGATCTCGTGGATGTGGCAGCTGGTGGCCGGCTGTGGTTCCTCGCCGCCCCGGCGCCACCGGACGCGGGCCCACGAAGCGGTCCGCCGATCCCGCTCGACCGCGCCGCGGTCAACGCGGACGCCTTCGATCGCCTGTGGGAGCGCACCGCGCGGATCTACTTCTCGCAGGCGGACGATGCTCCGCGGTTCGCCCGCTGGGACGGGCTCCGAGCGACCCACCGACCCCGTGCCCTGGCGGCCAGATCCGACGAGGAACTGGCCGCCGTGCTGCACGAGATGTGGCGCAACCGGCCGCCGCTCGCACGACCGGCGGCCGGGCGGGCAGCCGTCTCCAGCGCGCACCCCGTGGCCACCGCCGCCGGCCTCGAGATGCTGCGGAAAGGCGGCAACGTGGTGGACGCCGCGGTCGCCGTCTCGTTCGCCTTAGGCGTGGTGGAGCCGGACGCCAGCGGGATCGGTGGATACGGCCAGATGCTGATTCAGGTGCCGCCGGTTCCCACTCCGGCTCTGATCGAGTTCATGACCCGCGCACCCGAGCAGGCCGGCCTGTCCAACGCCGAGCTGCTGTCACGGGGGAACTTGCCCAGCGACGGGCCGGTCCTGGCCAACGTGCCCGGGACCGTGGCCGGGATGCGCCTGGCGTGGGAGCGATACGGCAGCGGCAAGGTACGCTGGGCCGACTTGGTGGCCCCCGCCATTCGCGCCGCGGAAGTGGGCTTTCCAGTCAGCGACGGCCTGGCCACGACTCTTCGGATCGAGCGGGAGCACTTCCTGAAGTACCAGAGCAGCCGAGCACTGTTCTTCCCTCATGGGCAGCCGCTCAAGGCCGGCGAGACCCTGCGTAACCCCGATCTCGCGCGCACGCTCCGCCTCATCGCCGACAGCGGAGCCACGGCGTTCTACCAGGGCGGCATCGCGCGACGGCTGGTCCAGGATCTGCGAGGGCAGGGCAACGCGATGCGCCTCACCGACCTGGCGCGCTACTACGCCGTCGAGCGCGAGCCGATCGCCGGGACCTATCGGGGATACACCGTCTTCTCGAGCACGCCGCCCAGCGCGGGCGGCGCCACCCTGGTGGCGCAGCTCAACCTGCTGGAGCACTACACCGGCGCGCGGCCCTATCCCGAGCACGCGGCGACGCTCCATGCGATGATCGAGGCGTGGAAGCTGGTGCCGTCGGGGCGCGGGCGCATCGCGGACCCCGGGCTCTGGCCGGTCCGGACGGACGCCTTCGTCAGCAAGGATACCGCGCGAGCCCGGTGGCGGTGTTTCGAGCCCGAGCGCGCGCTCCGACCAGCGGACCTCCGTGGCGACACGCTGCGGTGTGGTGCTTCGACGGTGGCGGTCCCCGATCCGGCCGACCGCGCGTGCGACGACGCCGACGGCGCACATTGCCACCAGGCGGGGACCACGGCCTTCGTCGTGGCCGACGAGGAGGGCAACGTGGTGGCGGTGACCCAGACGCTCGGCACCTGGGGTGGCAATTTCTACGTGACGCCGGGCCTCGGGTTCCTGTATAACGACAAATTGGGGTCGTACGGCGACGACCCCACCGAGTATGGGCAGGGCGGCGAGCGGTGCTGGGGACCGGCGCCGCGGGCAACGCCTGGATCACGTCGGCCGTCTATGCGATCGTCACCGGCGTCCTGGACCAGCAACTGGATGCGCAGCATGCCATCGAGCTGCCGCGCTTCCTCCTCTCCCAGCGGCGGGCCTCCGCAGACCCCGGCAGCGCCTTCGCCATCCAGGTGGAAACCGGCGTGGCTCCCGGGGTCCTGCAGCGGCTGAGGGCGTTGGGAAACCAGGTGCAGCCCATTTCGCTGCCCGGGGAGCTACGGATGGGGTACGCCGCGCTGGTCGTGGTCGGAGCGGGACAGGTGGTGGGGGCAGCGGACCCTCGTCGCTCCGGCACCGCCGGTGCGGTGGGTTGCGGGCGGAACGAGAACGCGGGCTGCCAGCTGGATGGGTACCCTCGGTAAGCGTGGGTCGGGGCGGCCCTCATGAATTCCTGCAAATCAGAGTGGGACAAGCCCTTGACGCCCCTTGGGCTCGGGTCTACAATACTGTGCTCCTCAGGAATCGTTGCGCGATTCCTGGAGCTGGCTCTTTGACAACTGACGGTTGGAGACGTGAGGAGTGCGGTCCCGTTTGAGCGGTGGATGGTCGGACATTCACCGTGAGGGATTGAAAACTCCGACGTGTAGTCCGGACGACCAAGTCGTTCGGTCGGAGCTGTAGACAAATTCTCTCGGAGAGTTTGATCCTGGCTCAGGACGAACGCTGGCGGCGTGCCTAACACATGCAAGTCGTACGGGACCTGGGGGCAACTCCAGGTTCAGTGGCGGACGGGTGCGTAACACGTGAGCAACCTACCCTGCGACGGGGGATAGCCGGCCCAACGGCCGGGTAATACCGCGTACGTCGCCGGAGTCGCATGGCTCTGGCGGGAAAGCGGCCGCAAGGTCGCGTCGCAGGAGGGGCTCGCGGCCTATCAGCTAGTTGGTGAGGTAACGGCTCACCAAGGCGACGACGGGGGTAACGGCTCACCAAGGCGACGACGGGTAGCTGGTCTGAGAGGATGGCCAGCCACATTGGGACTGAGATACGGCCCAGACTCCTACGGGAGGCAGCAGTGGGGAATATTGCGCAATGGCCGCAAGGCTGACGCAGCGACGCCGCGTGTGGGATGACGGCCTTCGGGTTGTAAACCACTGTCGGGGGGGACGAATACTCGGCTTCGAATAGGAGACCGAGGGTGACGGTACCTCCAAAGGAAGCACCGGCTAACTCCGTGCCAGCAGCCGCGGTAATACGGAGGGTGCGAGCGTTGTCCGGAATCACTGGGCGTAAAGGGCGCGTAGGCGGCTCTCTAAGTCACTTGTGAAATCCTGGGGCTCAACTCCAGGGCGGCAGGTGAGACTGAAGGGCTAGAGCTCGGTAGAGGCGAGTGGAATTCCCGGTGTAGCGGTGGAATGCGTAGATATCGGGAAGAACACCTGTGGCGAAGGCGGCTCGCTGGGCCGGTGCTGACGCTGAGGCGCGAAAGCGTGGGGAGCAAACAGGATTAGATACCCTGGTAGTCCACGCCGTAAACGATGGGTACTAGGCGTCGGGGGGAGCGACCCCTTCGGTGCCGTCGCTAACGCAGTAAGTACCCCGCCTGGGGAGTACGGCCGCAAGGCTGAAACTCAAAGGAATTGACGGGGGCCCGCACAAGCGGTGGAGCATGTGGTTCAATTCGATGCAACGCGAAGAACCTTACCTGGGCTTGACATGCTGGTGAAAGCCGGTGGAAACATCGGCCCCTCTTCGGAGCGCCAGCACAGGTGCTGCATGGCTGTCGTCAGCTCGTGTCGTGAGATGTTGGGTTAAGTCCCGCAACGAGCGCAACCCTCGCTCCCAGTTGCCAGCGAGTCATGTCGGGGACTCTGGGGGGACTGCCGGTGTCAAACCGGAGGAAGGTGGGGACGACGTCAAGTCATCATGGCCCTTACGCCCAGGGCGACACACGTGCTACAATGGCCGGTACAACGCGCTGCCAGCCCGTGAGGGTGAGCCAATCGCTAAAAGCCGGTCTAAGTTCGGATTGTAGTCTGTAACTCGACTACATGAAGCCGGAATCGCTAGTAATCGCGGATCAGCCATGCCGCGGTGAATACGTTCCCGGGCCTTGTACACACCGCCCGTCACGCCATGGAAGCTGGGGGGACCCGAAGCCGGTGTGCTAACCGCAAGGGGGCAGCCGTTTAAGGTCAACTCAGTGACTGGGGCGAAGTCGTAACAAGGTAGCCGTAGGGGAACCTGCGGCTGGATCACCTCCTTTCTGGAATCCCGAGTAGCCGCCGGCGCAGTGCCGGCGTGATGAAAGGGCTCCAAGTCGCCCGCACTCACTCACGTCTCCAACCGTTGGCTTCGCTCTTTGACAACTGATGGTTGCGTGAATGTCTGGGAAGTCGAGGAATCTTCCGGAAGTCGATCTCGAGTTTTGAGATCAAGCACCATACGGCGCACGGTGGATGCCTTGGCACCGAGAGGCGACGAAGGACGTGGTAAGCTGCGATAAGCCTGGGGGAGCTGCACACGAGCTGTGATCCCAGGATCTCCGAATGGGGCAACCCGGCGCGGGGCGACCCGCGTCACGGGCCGCAAGGCCCGAGCGAACCCGGGGAAGTGAAACATCTCAGTACCCGGAGGAAAAGAAAGCAACCGCGATCCCCCTAGTAGTGGCGAGCGAACGGGGGACAGCCCAAACCGATGGAGCTTGCTCCGTCGGGGTTGTGGGACCGCGACCTGGGAGTACGAGACCAAGCCGAAGCGGCCTGGAATGGCCCGCCACAGACGGTGAAAGCCCGGTAGGTCTACGTCTACGACCCCTAGCGGGATCCCGAGTACCGCGGGACACGTGCAATCCTGCGGGAAGCTGGGGGGACCACCCTCCAAGGCTAAATACTCCTCGGTGACCGATAGTGCACCAGTACCGTGAGGGAAAGGTGAAAAGAACGCCAGGTGGCGAGTGAAACAGATCCTGAAACCGTGCGCTAACAAGCGGTCGGAGGGAGCGCGGCGCTTCGGCGTCGTGTCTTCTGACGGCGTGCCTTTTGCATTATGACCCGGGGAGTTACTCGTCGGCAGCAGGTTAAGGCCTTCAGGGCCGGAGCCAAAGCGAAAGCGAGTCTGAATAGGGCGACAGCGTTGCCGGCGGTAGACCCGAAGCCGTGGCGATCTACCCTTGAGCAGGGTGAAGCGGCCGTAACAGGTCGTGGAGGCCCGAACCGTTGTGGGTTGAAAACCGCTCGGATGACTTGAGGGTAGGGGTGAAAGGCCAATCAAGCTCGGGGATAGCTGGTTCTCTCCGAAACATATTTTGGTATGGCCTCTGGAAATGAGTCCGCAGGAGGTAGAGCACTGGATGGGTTCGGGTGGCGCAAGCCATACCTCCCCCAACCAAACTCCGAATGCCTGCGTGATGCTGCCAGGGAGACAGTCGGCGGGCGATAATGTCCGTTGGCGAGAGGGAAAGAACCCAGACCGTCTGCTAAGGCCCCGGAGTGGCGGCTCAGTGTATCTAAGGATGTGGACATGCTGTGACAACTGGGAGGTTGGCTTAGAAGCAGCCATCCTTTAAAGAGTGCGTAATAGCTCACCAGTCCAGCGTGGCCGCGCCGATAATGGTCGGGACTCCAAGCCGCCCGCCGAAGCAACGGATCGGCTGCGCAAGCAGCGGATGGTAGGAGAGCGTTCTCGGAGCGTTGAAGCCGGGGCGGAAGCCTTCCGGTCGAGCGACGAGAAGTGAGGATCCCGGGACGAGTACGCGAGAAACAGGGTGAAAACCCCTGTCACCGAAAGCCTAAGGGTTCCTGAGCCATGTCGATCAGCTCAGGGTTAGTCGGTCCCTAAGGTGAGGCCGAAAGGCGTAACCGATGGGAAACGGGTCAATATTCCCGTACCGACCTATGTCCGTTCGAGCCTGAGGAGGGACGCAGGAGCAAGCAGTCCGTCGGGTGGGTGGATTATCCGATGCAAGGTGGTAGGCGTTCCTGGGTAGGCAAATCCGCCCAGGTAGCCGAGAGCCGATGCCAAAGGGGTCGCAAGACCCCGCAAAGGGACCGTGCAGCACACTGCCGAGAAAAGCTTCGCAGGTGAGGGCGTAGGTCGACCGTACCGCAATCCGACACAGGTAGGCGAGGCGAGCAGCCTCAGGTGCTCGAGTGATTTACGGAGAAGGAACTCGGCAAAATGACCCCGTAACTTCGGGAGAAGGGGTGCCGGTGGTACGTGACCTCGCACAGAGGAAGCGGAAACCGGCCGCAGAGAATCGCGTCAAGCGACTGTTTAGCAAAAACACAGGTGCCTGCTAAAGCGTCTTCCAAGCTGACGTATAGGCACTGACGCCTGCCCGGTGCCGGAAGGTTAAAGTGAGAGGTTAGTCCCTTCGGGGGCGAAGCTTTGAACTGAAGCCCCGGTAAACGGCGGCCGTAACTATAACGGTCCTAAGGTAGCGAAATTCCTTGTCGGGTAAGTTCCGACCTGCACGAATGGCGTAACGACTTGACGGCTGTCTCCTCCGTAAGCTCGGCGAAACTGCAGTATCGGTGAGGATTCCGATTTCCCGCCATAGGACAAAAAGACCCCATGCACCTTTACTACAGCCTGCCATTGGACGCCGGCATGACATGCGTAGCATAGGTGGGAGCCTATGAACCCCCGGTCTCGGCTGGGGGGGAGGCAACCGTGAAATACCACCCTTGTTTTGTTGACGTCCTCACTCGGTCGGTCACACCGACGAGGACCGTGGCTGGTGGGTAGTTTGACTGGGGCGGTCGCCTCCTAAAAGGTAGCGGAGGCGCGCAATGGTGCCCTCAGTGCGGTCGGTAATCGCACGGTGAGCGCATAGGCAGAAGGGCGCCTGACAGCGAGAGGGACGCCTCGAGCTGGGACGAAAGTCGGCCTAAGTGATCCGGTGGTCCCGTGTGGACGGGCCATCGCTCAACGGATAAAAGGTACGCTGGGGATAACAGGCTTATCGCGCCCGAGAGTTCACATCGACGGCGCGGTTTGGCACCTCGATGTCGGCTTATCACATCCTGGGGCTGGAGAAGGTCCCAAGGGTCCGGCTGTTCGCCGGTTAAAGTGGTACATGAGCTGGGTTCAGAACGTCGTGAGACAGTTCGGTCTGTATCCATGGTGGGCGTGGGAGTGTTGAGGGAGGCCGACCTTAGTACGAGAGGACCGGGTCGGACGGACCGCTCGTGTCCCGGCTGTCACGCCAGTGGCAACGCCGGTTAGCGATGTCCGGTAGGGATAACCGCTGAACGCATCTAAGTGGGAAGCCCGTCCCAAGATGAACACTCCTGGACCGCAAGGTCCCTGAAGGGCCGTGGGAGACTACCACGTTGATAGGCGGCAGGT
>JACPAP010000008.1 GCA_016180765.1 Gemmatimonadota bacterium | reverse complement strand
CTGCCGCACCGGGAAGAGGCGCCCAAGCTGCCGGTGTCGCCCTACGGCGTGAGCAAGCTGGCCTCCGAGTACTACCTCGCGGCCTACGCCCGCCTGTACCGGCTGGAGGTCGTGTCGCTGCGCTACGCCAACGTGTACGGCCCCCGGCAGAACCCCCACGGCGAGGCCGGCGTGGTGGCGATCTTCGGCTCCCGGCTGCGCGCGGGCCAGGCGCTGACGGTGTTCGGCGATGGCGAGCAGACCCGGGATTACGTTTTCGTGGAGGACGTGGCCCGGGCGAACCTGAGGGCCACCCGCGCCCCGGTGGGCCCGATGGACTCGATTGACGCGGTCGCCTTCAACGTGGGCACCGGCGTGGAGACCAGCGTCAACCGGCTGGCGCGCCTGATGCTCGACGCGGCGGGCCGCACGGTGCCCGTCAGTCGCGAGCCGGCGCGCGCGGGCGAGCTGCTGCGCAGCGCGCTCGATTGCGCCAAGGCCGGGCGCGCGTGGGACTGGCGGCCGGCCGTGTCGCTGGCGGAGGGTCTGAAGCGAACCTACGACTGGATGGGGGAGGTTGCCGCATGATGCTGCAGGTCCGGGGCGCAGTGCCCACGACCCCGTGGGAGCTGATCATGGCCTCCAGCGCGGCGACCTGGGCCGTCCTGATCGTCCTCCTGCTGTTCTCCTTGCTGAGCTGGTTCCTCATCGTGCTCAAATGGTCGCAATTCCGCCGGGTGCGCAAACAGGGGAATCGCTTCTTCAATGAGCTGGAGCGGACTACGCGCCTGGAGGAGGCGTATCACGCCGTGATGAAGCTTCCGCCGTCGCCCTACGGCCGGCTGACCCAGCTCGAGGCCCTGCGCATGGTGCTGGCCAAGGAGGTGGGGGCGGAACGCGACGCCATGGCGCGGTTTATACCGTGGTTGGCGACGATTGGCTCGGTGAGCCCGCTGATGGGATTGCTGGGAACCGTCCTGGGCGTCATGGACGCCTTCATCGGCATCGCCATTGGCGGCAGCGGGAACATCTCCGCGGTGGCGCCCGGCGTGGCCGAGGCGTTGACCACCACCGTGCTCGGCCTGGCGGTCGCCATACCAGCGATCTTCGCCTACAACATCTTCGCCAGCCGTCTGGGGCTGTTCGCCGGAGAGATGGAGGGGTTCGCCCACGAGATCATCGGCACCATGGCGCGCGAAGGGAGGGTCTGAAGCGGTGGCGGGGAACGGGGGCTTACGGGGCCACGGGGAGCTGCCTCTGGCGGCGGACATCAACGTCACGTCGCTGGTGGACGTGGCCTTCGTGCTGCTCATCATTTTCATGATCACGGCGCCCATCATGCAGGGCGGGGTGGACGTGGAGCTGCCCCGGGCCGCGGCCCGCCCGCTCACGGCCAAAGAAGGGCTGGTCGTCTCGGTGGACCGGCAGGGACGGATCTACGTGGACGAGACCGGGCTGTCCTATGAAGACTTCCGTGCCACGTTCGGCGCGCTGGTGACGCGTCGCCGCCCCACCGGCGTCTACCTGCGGGCGGATCGCCGGGTGGACTACGGACGGGTGGTTCAGGTTCTGGCGGTGATGCGGGCGGCGGGCGTCAACGACGTCGGCCTGGTGGCCGAGGCGGAGGAGATCGAGCGGTGAGGCCGGTGACACGCCGGAGCCGGTTCCGACGGCAACCGGCGCAGACGGGAACCGGCCTGGCGCTGAGTGGGACGGTGGTGCTGCACCTCGGGATGGCTGGACTGCTCGTGACGCGGCCGGAGGGGCGGATGTCGCGGGTTCCGGTCTACGCGGTGCAGCTGGTGGCCGCGCCGGCTCCCGCGCCCGAGGCCCGGCGCGCCCCGGAGGTGGTGGAGCGCCCGGCAGCGCAGCCGGCGCCGGCCATCGCCCAGAAGCCGCCGCGCCGCACGTCGGTCGCCCCGGAAGCGCCTCCGCCCTCCCCCGCCAATCGGGAGCCCGCGCCACGGACCACGCCCAAGGAAGAGCCGGCGCCCGGGGTCCAGCCTTCCACCGGCAGCGACGTCGCCACCGTGAGCCTCCCCGGTGTGGCGTTCCCGTACCCGGAGTACCTGCGCAACATCGTCTCCGAAGTGTTTCGGCGATGGCACCGCCCGCTGGGCGAAACCCCGCTCCAGGCGGAGATGCTGTTCTTCATCCATCGGGATGGGGCCATCAGCAATCTCCAGTTCATCACGCGATCCGGCAGTTTCGCGTTCGACCTGGAGGCGGAGGGAGCGATCGAGGCCGCCGGCAACGCCAAGGCGTTCGGGCGGCTCCCGGAGGGCTATCCCGCCGATGTCCTCCCGGTGAGCTTCTTCTTCAACCCCGGCGCCATCCGGTGAGCCAACATCTCGGGTCTGCGGATATCGCGAGGCGTTCACCACAGAGACCTCCGCGGTCTCTGCGGTCTCTGTGGTTAAACGCGACGACCATGCGACGGTGTGCACGACAGGTAGCCGTAACGGCGGCGTGCTCGACCGTGCCGCTTCTGGGTCAGGACACCATTCGCCCGGTCGAGGGCGTGCGGGTCGGGATTACCTACACGCCGGGGCTGCGGCCGGGCCTGCTGGTCCTCGGCGGGCCCAGACAGGAGCTGCTCGACTCGGTGCGGGCCATCGTGGAGCGCGATCTCGACTTCAGCGACCGCTTCGAGATGATCACGCTCCCGGGCAGCGACAGCCTGATGCTGGCGCTCGGGACCGGGAGCGCGGCGCGGGGCCCTACCGGGCCGTTCGTCAACTACGCGCTGTACGAGGCGCTCGGGGCGGACTATGCGGTCAGCGTGATGGACCGCTCGGATTCCGGCCTCGCGGTGGTGGTGTACGACGTGAAGGGCAGGGGCGCGCGGCGGGTGGTGCCGGTCACGGTGACGAGCGTCGCCGATCGCGGGTTCCGGATGGTGGTGCATCGGGCCAGCGACGAAGTGGTACGGGCCGCCGCGGGGACGCCGGGCATCGCGGCGACCCGGTTGCTGGTGGTGCAGAGTGGGCGGGTCTATCGGGTGGATGCGGACGGGGCGGACGTGGTGGCCCTGACGCCCGCAGGCTCGGGAGCCTTCTCCGCCACCTGGGCGCCGGATGGCCGTCGGGTGGTGTACACCGAGTTCACGCGGGGGCTGGGGCGGCTGGTGGTGCACGACGTGGTGAGCGGGCAGCGGGAGGTGGTGCCTCCGACCACGGAGTTCCTGAACTTCGCGCCGGCCTGGTCGCCGGACGGTCGGACGCTGGCGTTTTCCCGCTCGAACGAAGAAGGGACCCAGGTATACGCGTATAACCTCGCGGAGCACTGTTGCTTACAGCGCTTGACGGCAGGGCGTTTTTCGGATAACCTGTCACCGACATTCAGTCCGGATGGGCGGCGCATCGCGTTCGCGTCGACCCGGGCTGGCTCGCCGCAGATCTACGCGATGTCCGCCGACGGGACCGAGCAGGAGCTGTTCGCCCCGTTCGACTACGGCGTGACCGGCAGTTCGTACGCTCCCGAGTGGTCGCCGGACGGCCTGCACCTCGCCTTCCACCGGGATGTCGCCGGTTCGTACCAAGTGTTCGTCATGGACGTGGCATCGCGGACGGTGCGGCAGCTGACCAGCGCGGGACGGAACGAAGATCCAACGTGGGCGCCTGACGGACGCCATCTGGCGTTCGTCTCCAGCCGGACCGGGACGCGGCAGCTGTGGGTGATGGACATGGATACCGGCCGCGTGCGGCAATTGACGAGACTGGACGGGACCCGATTGCCGTCGTGGTCCCCGCGGATTCCCGACCTCACGAACCACTGACCGTGGAGTGAACATGCGACGCGCAACGCCAATCGTCTTGGGGATTGTGGTGCTGGTGATCGCCGCGGCCTGCGGCGGTGCTCCGCCTCCCCCGCCCCCGCAGCCCAATGCGGACTCGCTGGCGGCCCTGGAGGCCGAGCGCCGGGCCCGGGAGCAAGCCGCGCGCGACAGTGTCGAGCGGGCCAACCGGGAGGCCGAAGAACGCATTCGGCGCGCGCGGGAAGACTCGCTGGCCGCCGTGCGGCGGACCACCGAGGAAGTGCGCGGGATGCTGGCGGCCAGGATCAACTTCGACTTCGACAGGTCGGACATCCGGCCCGGGGACGCGCAGATCCTGGATCAGAAGCTTGGGATTCTGAACGCCAACCCGAACTTGCAAATCGAGATCGTGGGGCACTGCGACGAGCGCGGCTCCGACGAGTACAACCTGGCGCTGGGCAATCGCCGCGCGCTGGCGGCGAAGCAGTACCTGGTGAGCCGCGGCATCGAGGCCGGCCGGATCGCCACCCGCTCCATGGGGGAAGAGCAGCCGCTCGACCCGGCCAGTAACGAGAGTGCCTGGGCCCAGAACCGCCGCGACGAGTTCGGCGTCACCGCCGGCGGCGACGTGCTCATGCGGCCGCCGGGGATGTGAGCAGCGTTCGCCTCGCTCCCGCGTTGGCGGTGGCCCTCGGCGCGTGTGCGCTGAAAGGCGACGTGCGACGGGTGGAGACGCAGGTGGCGCAATTGCGGCAGGAAACGGCCCGCGCCGACTCGGCGCGGGCCGTTTCGCTGGGGCGCCGGCTGGACGAGGTGCTGGCGCTCCAGCGGGCGGTGCTGGACTCCTTGAGCGCTCAGCAGCGGCGGTTGACCCTGGTCCAGGGGGAGCTGCGGAGCGACCTCACCGACGTGCAACGCCAGCTGGTCCAGATCCAGGAGCTGATGGGCCAGAGCCAGCAGCGGCTGTCCGAGCTCCGGGGTCAGTTCGAGCAACGACGCCAGCAGCTCGCCGCCCAGCCCCCGAGTGGGGGCGACAGCGCGCGCGTCCCGGCGCTCGGCGAGCCGGGCCCGGAGCAACTGTACGATCTCGCGGTCCGCCAGCTCCGCGGTGGGAGCCCGCAGACCGCGCGCCAGGCGCTCCAGAAGCTGCTGGCGGACTACCCGCAGCACGATCGGGTGCCGGACGCCCTGTTCCAGTTGGCGGAGAGCTGGGCCAGCACCAACGCGGATTCGGCGGCCCAGGGTTATGAGCGGATCGCGCAGCAGCACCCCAATTCGAGCCGCGCTCCCCAGGCGCTGTACAAGCTGGGCCTCCTGGCCGAGCAGCGGGGTGACTCGCGGGCCGCTCGGGTGTATTACCAGCGTGTGGTGGCCGGCTACCCCCGCTCCGAGGAAGCGGCACTCGCCCGCACCAAGCTCTCCGGGCGCGGCGGCTGATCCGGGCGGCCAGCCCGCCCTGGCGCCATGACCGCCAAGAAACACCCACGGGCCGAAATGCCGTTCCTCGATCACCTCGAGGAGCTCCGCTGGCGCATTCTGTGGAGCCTCGCGGCGCTGGTCCTCGGATCGATGATCGGGTTCTGGTTGGTGGAGCACTACGACGTGCTCGCCCTCCTCAAGCGGCCCATCGCGGCCCTGCTGCCCCAGGGCAAGCTGTTCGTGACCCGGCCCACCGACGCCTTCCTCATCACGCTCAAGCTGGCCGTGCTGGTCGGCGCCGTCCTGGCGTCACCCATCGTGGTCTGGCAGGCCTGGGCGTTTCTCTCCCCGGCGCTGTATGAGCGGGAGAAGCGATTCGTCATCCCCATTCTGACCGCCGGGCTGTTCCTGTTCCTGGGCGGCGCGCTGATGGCGTACCTCTGGGTGCTGCCCACCGCGCTCAAGCTCCTGTTCAGCTTCCAGCGGCCGGACCTCGAGTTCATCATCACGGCCGACGCCTACTTCTCCTTCGCCAGCCTCTTCATCCTGGCCTTCGGGGTGGTGTTCGAGACGCCGCTGGTGATCGTGCTGCTGGCCGCGTTCGGCGTGGTCCACCCGGGCTTCTTCGCCAAGAACCGGCCCATGGCGTTGGTGTTGGGCGCCATCGCCGCCGCCTTGCTCACGCCGCCCGACGCGGTGTCGATGATGCTGATGCTGGTGCCGCTGATGCTGTTGTACGAAATCGGCCTCTTGGCCGCGCGATTGCTGTGGCGGGCGCGGGCCCGCGAGTTGAAGTCCGAGGCCACCACCGCGCTCCTGGTCCTGCTGGCGCTGGGCGGCGCGGCCCGCGCGCAGGGGCAGCAACCGCCGCCGCTCCCCAGGCTGCCGCAGGACACCCTGGCCCCCGACAGCCTGCGGCGGGGCCAGCCCGTGGACACGGCGGCTGCCAGAAAACTGGGGCTCCCCACCGGGCCGTCGCGGCAGTTCCCCCCGGCCGACTCCATGATCCAGGAGCTGCTGAAGCGCGAGGGCTTCCGCGCCACCCGGTACGCCGGCGACACCCTGACGCTGTTCGCGGACACCAGGGAGATCGTGCTGAACCGCCGGGCGATGGTGGAGCGGGAAGGGAGCACCCTGGAGGCCGACAGCGTGCGATTCTTTCAGGCCGAATGCCGGCTGCAGGCGGTGGGTGAGCCGAAGCTGTTCGACCAGTCGACCGTGCTGGTGGGCGAAGGGATGCGATACAACACCTGCGAGCGCCGGGGGATCGTGGCCGACGCGTTCACTTCCTTCAAACAGTCAGGCGTCGAGTGGTTCCTGCGCGGCCAGCTGGCGGTGGACTCCGCGTCCACCCGGCTCTACGCCGGAGGCAGCAAGATCACCAGCTCGGACCTGCCGCTCCCGGACTATCACTTCGCGGCCGGCGAGATCAAATGGGTGAGCAATACCATCATGGTGGCGCGTCCGGCCATCCTGTACGTGCGCGACGTCCCCGTGCTGTGGCTGCCGTTCATCTTCCAGGACATGCGCCGGGGGCGCCGCTCCGGGCTGCTGGTGCCGGGCTTTGGGCTCAACGACCTGGTACGCCCCAACCGGGGCTACCGGCGGCAGCTCACCAACCTCGGCTACTACTTCGCCTTCAATGACTACCTGGACGCGCAGGCGTCCATGGACTGGTATTCGGGTAATTCGGTCCAGTTCAATGGCCGGCTGCGATACCATTGGCTGGACCGCTTCGTCAAGGGCGATCTGGCCGTGTCCCGGATCTACGAATCCGGCCAGGGCGGGGCCGCTGGCTCGCGCTCGCTCCAGCTGGTGCTGAGCCACAACCAGCAGTTCAACCTGCGCACTCGACTCAACGCCAACATCAACTATGTGACCAGCGCCAGGGTGCTGGAGCGGAATTCGGTGGACCCCAACCTGGCCACCGCGAGCCTGGTGAGCGCCGCGAACTTCAGCAAACAGTTCGATTGGGGGTCGCTCCAGCTGGGCGGGAACCGCCGGCAGGACCTCTCGAGCGGCGTGATCCAGCAGTCCCTGCCGGCCCTGAGCCTCTCGCCGCAACCCATCAACCTGTCGGAGAGCGTCACCTGGTCGCCGGCGTTCAGCCTCAACAGCACCCAGACGCTGAATCAGAGGGGCAGCGTGCTGCCGCTCCCTCCGCTCGACGGGGTCCCGCAGTTCGATACGCTGCGCTACGGTACCCGCTCCACGTCGCTGCGGGTCGGGACCCCGGTCCGGATCGGATCCTGGAATTTGCCCCTGGACCTGAGCGTGGACGACCTGCGGGACGACCAGCGCCGGGCGCTTCGCTTGCCCGACCCCGATAACCCGGCCGACACACTCACGCGCATCTACGGGGAGAACTTCTCGACCAGTGTGGATTGGAACACCGGGATCAGTCTGCCCGTCTTGTTCTCGTCCACCTGGCGGCTGGCGCCGCGGATCGGGATTCGCAATGCCACCGGCGGGGCGTTCATGCTCCGCAACCAATACACCGGTGGGCGGTTCGTGCAGCAGGGCAAACGGCTGGACTTCGGCGCGGGGATCTCGCCCACCGTGTTCGGGTTTTTCCCCGGCTTCGGCCCCCTGCAACGGATCCGCCACTCGGTCTCGCCCTCCCTGTCGTGGCAGTATGCGCCGGCGGCCTCGGTCCCGGAGGACTACACCCGGGCGCTCGATCCCGCCGGCACCCGCCCGATTCGCCGGAGCGACCCCGTCCATAGCCTGTCCTTTGGCCTCTCGCAGATCTTCGAGGCGAAACTCACGCCGCCTCCCGGCGACACGCTCGCGGCGCAGAACCCGCGCAAAATCAAACTCCTGAGCATCCAAACCGGCGGCGTGACGTACGACTTCGAGCGGGCCAAGAAGGACTCGCTCACCGGCTGGACCACGCAAGCCGTCAGCAACACGTTCACCAGCGACCTGCTCCCCGGCTTCACGCTGGCGACCTCTCACGATCTCTGGGAGGGCACCGCCGGTACCGACACGGCACGCCTCGCGCCCTTCCTGACCAGCGTCTCCACCCGGTTCAGCCTGTCGGCGGCCACCTTCCGCCGGGTGGCGGCGCTGCTCACGGGCGGGCCGGCTCCGCCAGCCGGCCCCGAGCCGGTTGCCCCACCTCCACAACCGGGGCCGGGTCTGCCGACCGCGGGCGGCGTCAATTCCGGGGTTCGGAGCACGCAGGACATTGCCGGAGGCTTCGGGGGCGGGCGCGGCCTCACCATGTCGCTGGGCTACGAACTCCAGCGGGTCCGCAGCGTCTCGACCGTGGCGGAAGCCATCCCCCGGTCCCAGGGCAACCGCACCCTCTCGCTCGCCACCAGCTTCTCGCCCACGCGCAACTGGAACCTGTCCTGGCAGACGCAATACAACTTCACCACCAGCGAGTTCGGCCAGCACACGCTGCGCCTGGAGCGCGATCTGCGCCGCTGGCGGGCCACCTTCGATTTCCTCCAGTCGCCCAACGGGAACTTCGCGTTCAGCTTTCACATCGTCCTGCTCGACCAGCCGGACATCAAGTTCAACTACGATCAGCGCACGGTGAATCGGTAGATAGTCCGCGTTTCACGATTCAGCGCGTAAGCCGGGAAAGGGGAAACGGGAAAGGCGAAACGTTTGTCCCCGGGTCGCCGCCTCTCCGACCACTTGTCCCCAATTCGGGACACCGGCTCCGTTTCGGGTATTATCTGTAAGTAGCTATGCTGCAAAGAGTTAGACATCATGGCGCGGGTGGCACGGCTCCTGCGTTCTTGAGTGGTCGACCGCCTTGAATGGTGAGCGCCGTTATGCGTACCATCACTCGACTGGGCATATCCGCCGTGGCGCTGCTCGGCGTCGCCGCGTGCGATCGGGTCGTCGAGCCCGTGATCGAGGCCCCGACCAACCTCACATACCGTTTGGAGCCGAGCGGTGATCCCGAGGCGCCGGCCGGCCTGATCCTGAGCTGGGATCCGGTGCTGAACGCCCGCCTGGCGGTGTATCGGGTGTACTCGCGAGGCCAGGACGGCGCCAACTACGATCTGCGGGCAGAGACCACCTCGCCCACGTTCCATGATGCCGGCATACCTGACCTCGACTACTACGTCGTGGGCGTGGACCGGAGCGGCAACGAGGGCGCGCCGAGTGACAAGGTCCGGGTGGACGAGCGGCTGCGGTTGCCTCACCCCGACTGGCTCGCGAGCGGCACGCTGAACGGGGCCATTCACCTGTACTGGTCGGACAACCCGTTCCAGAGCACACCCGACGGGTTCAAGCAGTACCGCATCTACAGCGCCTCGTACACGCTGGACGACCCCGAGAACTGCGGGCAGGTCTGGACGCTCGAGGGAACCACGGTGTCGCCGGAGTTCCTGGCATCCGCGCTGACCAACGGGGTCTCCCGGTGTTTCGGCGTCTCGGCGGAGAGCATCGAGGGCTGGGAGAGCCTCTGGTCGGAGGTGATCGCGGATACCCCGCGGCCGGACGCGCGGAACGTGCTCATCTTCCCGTTCCAGGCGGACCCGGACCGGAGCGGGTTCCGGTTCTTCCTGGACGCCAACGGCGACGGCCAGGCCGGCCCGCTGGAGCTGGGCATCGTGGCGGCCGGGGACAACCCCAACATGGACTTCTGGGTGGATCGCGACGCGGCGGGCGACCTGTGGATCACGCCCGTGCGTGCCGGGACCGAAGTGGCGCTGTACGGCACCGCGCCGGTCGCGGACCTCACGTCCATTGACGTGGCGCCGGTCAACGGCTACGCCCGAACGGCGATCCAGGCGGTGCCTGGCTACGGGTATGTCTTCCGGATGTCAGGAGGCGACAGTTACGCGCGGTATGGCGCGCTGCGGGTGACCCACGCCAGCAGCCAGTACCTGATCTTCGACTGGAGCTACCAGACGGATCCGGGCAATCCCGAGCTCAGCGTTAGGGGCGGGTTGCCGACGTTCGAGGGCATCGTGGTGCGGCCGGGGCGCTAGCACCCACGCCGTACGGAGGGGTACGGATTCACCGCAGAGGTCGCAGAGATCGCAGAAGACGCAGAGAGACAAAACCAAGCAGTGTTTCTGTGTTTCTCTGCGATCTCGCTTTGATTCTCTGCGCTCTCTGCGGTGAATCTTTTCTCGGTCCGCCCCTGTCATCGGTTTCCACGCTCTCGCTTCCGGCTATATTGTCGCCATGTCCACCACCGTCACGCTCGACGG
>JACPAP010000007.1 GCA_016180765.1 Gemmatimonadota bacterium | reverse complement strand
CCGCGCTCTCTCGGCCATCCGCGCCAGATTGGCCTCGAGGCGAGGCAGGTCGAGCAGGAGCGCCGGGGTGGAGAGGTCGGCGAGGCGCATGCGAATGCCGGGCGTGACGTGAGACGTAAGATGTGAGAAGTGAGACGGCTCAACCACCCCTTCTCACGTCTCACATCTCACGTCTCACCGCCTCGTCGCCTCCAACTCGGTCACGATCCGTGTCGCCCCATACACGTGGCGCAGCGCCTCCAGGATGCCGGCCGAGTGTACCGCGATGGCACGGTTGGTCTCGGTGGTATAGATGAAATCGCCGGGCAGGCTCTCGATGTTGCCGTCGAAGATCAGTCCCACGAGCTGTCCCGCCGCATTGATGACCGGGCTTCCCGAGTTGCCCCCGATGATGTCATTGGTGGTCACGAAGTTGAGCGGGGTCGCGAGATTGAAGCCCGCCGGCGGCTGGCGCCAGCGGTCGGGAAGCGCCCAGTCGGGCCGGCCGGCGTGCGAGAAGTGCCGGTCGTAGAGCCCGTAGAAGGTGGTGAACACCGGCGCGATGGTGCCGTTGTACTGGTACCCCTTCACCACGCCGTCGGCGATTCGCAGGGTAAAGGTCGCGTCGGGCGGGATGTGGGCGCCGTACACGTCGAACAGCGCGCGCGCCAGCCGACTGGTGCGGACTTCTTCCGCGTCGGTCAATCGCTGGAATTCCTGGAAGGCCGCCCGCAGGCGGGGCAGGGTGGACCGCATCAGGCGGATCGCCGGGTCGGGCGTGGTCGCGAGGTCCGCCGGGTTCGCCAGGAGGGCCGCCCGCCGCGCCGAATCCGGCAGCACCGACGGGTTGACGATGGAGGTGGCGGCAGCCTCGACGCCGCGCCCCTGCAGCGCGTCCCGCACGAACGGATCGTCCGGCCCCAGGAGCTGGACCGCGTCCTCGATCTGGGCCGCGAGGATCATGGCGTCCAGCTCCCGGTTGATCTCCGTGGCCAGGAGCTCGGCGCGGAATGCCTCCAGGACGCTGTCCGGGACCATGCCGGAGGTGGCGGCCTGGGCGTATTGCAGCACCCCCAACGCGGTCGCCAGCGTTTGCGATCGGAGGCTTCCACCCTGGTTCAGCGCGTTGACGCGGGGTGCCACGTCGGCGATCTGTCTCCGCAGCCGGGCGATCTCATCCCACAGCGATCCGTACTGCCGGCGGAGGGCGGAATCGCTCCGCACCGCCGCCTGGAACGCCTTCTCGAACGCCACCTTCCGCGCCATCAGCTCCGGGGTCCGCAGACCTTTGAGCTCGCCGGTGTAGGCCTTGAGGGAGTTGGTGTAGCTGAAGTAGTCGTTGATGTACGTGGAGCGCTGGTCGGGGTGGCGCGCGATGTACCGGTCCAGGACGCCCGCCCGGCTCTCCAGCAGGCGGATGGTCGATGGGTATTGGTGGTCTCGCCGGTATTCGAGCTGCGCCACGGTGTTGAGTCGCGAGGTGGAGCCGGGGTTGCCGATCACGAACACGGGCGAGCCTTCCGCGGCCCCGGAATCGCTCCAGGTGAGGTAGTGCTGGGTCTGGAACGATTGCCCGTCCGGCCCGTATACCCGGAAGAAGCTCACGTCGAGGTCGTAACGCGGGTAGGTGAAGTTGTCGTAGTCGCCGCCGAAGTAGCCGATCTGGGTTTCCGGCGCGAAGACCAGCCGGACGTCGTCGTACCGGCGGTAGCAATAGCTCGAGTATTTCCCGCCGTGATACAGGGACGTGACGTCGCAGCGTAGCCCGGTTTCCCCGCTTAGCCGTTCCGCGACTTCCTCGATCTTCTGGTCGCGGGCGGCGATCTGTTGCTCCTCGGGCCCCGTCGCCGGGATGCCGGCCTGCACCTCCGCAGTAACGTCCCGGATCACGACCAGCTGGTCCACGTACAGATCAGGCACGCGGCGCTCGTCGGCCTGGGTCGCGGCGTAGAAGCCGTTGGTCAACAGGTCTTCGCCCTCCCGGCTCACGGCCGTCGCCGACTCGCGGGCGCAGTGGTGATTGCTCATCACCAGCCCGTTGGGCGACACGAAGGACGCCGTGCAGTTGGGCAGGCGGAGCGCGGCGAGACGCACCCGCTCCAGCCATTGGGCGCTGGGCCGGAATCCATACTCCTGCTGGAAATAGTCCAGCGGCGGGTTCTCGAAGGTCCACATCTTGCCTGTGTCGAACCGCCCCGGCGCCACCGCCGGCAGCGTGTCCACGACCGTGGGCGGACCAATGAGGACGATCGTGTCGCCGCCGCTGACGACGACTTGTCCGCGGGCGGGCCCGGGGGCCGGGGCGCCGCCCGTGGCGCCGCGGGCACACGCGGACAGCCAGACCACGAGCCCTAGTGCGGCTACGGATAAACTGAACCGGAATACGCGCATGAGTGTCTTCCCCTGGATCTTTCCGCGTCTCACAAGCTCGGCCACGGAAAGATTACCGCAGAGGACGCAGAGGGATGAAAGAGAGATCGCAGAGATTGCCCGAAGGTTGGTCGGGTAACCCCTGCACATCCATCTCTGCGATCTCGCTGTTCATCTCTGCGTTCTAAGCGGTGAATCCGTGGCTCCTGGTCGCTGTCGGAGGCGACTACGGTGAGTCCGTTGCTGGGATCGCTGTCCGACGCGTTTAGCGAACAAGGTGCAGCTCAGACTGCCGGCGGAGCACCCAGCGCATCGTGCCGTCGGCGGTCATCTCCGCTTCTTCTTCCTGCGCCATCCGCACCGGCTGGTTGCCCCATTCGGGCACCGGAGTCGTGGCCTGCAGCTCGATCGAATGCCACATGCTCGGGAGCAGCGGGAGATCGCCCCGGCCAGGGACGCCGTCCTGGCGGTCCCACAGCCCGATGAGCGGACCGGCCGCGTGCCCGTGGTCGCCGATGGGATGGGTGTAGATCGAGCCGTCTATTCTTTCGGCCCGCATCTGGTCCAGCGCGGCCTTGAGCACCTCGTTCCCGGTGCGACCCGGTTTCATGCGCGACAGCAGGATGTCTTGCAGCCGGTTGCTCGCGGACAGCGCGCGCTTGAGGCCTGCCGGCGCGTCGGTCTCCCCTTCGCGCAGCACGTACCCCAGGTGCTGCGTATCCGTATTGAGCCCCAACGCGGTAATGCCGAAGTCGCAGTGCAGCACGTCGCCCCGCTGGATGACGGGAGCGGTGGAATCCGCCAGGTTGGCGCCCCGCCGCTGGATGTCCACCGACGTCTGAAACCAGGTGCTGAGGCCGAGGTCGTTCACCCGCTGCCGCATCCACCACACCACGTCTGCCGTGGTGGTCACGCCGGGCCTGATGACCCGGTCGGAGAACGCCGTCGCGATTGTTTGGTGGACGATCTCCTGCATGCGACGATACATGGGCAGCATGTCCGGTACCCGCGTCGCCAGCAGGTCGATGGGCAGCCGCTCGGCGCGGACCACGCGCTGGAGCAGCTCGGGGCCCAGAGCCTCCTGGAGCTGTTCCCACTCGCCCACGGTGAGGCCGTCGGAGAAGGCGTGGGTCTGGGAGATGTTGAGCGCGATCTGCCGGGGGTTGCGCTCGCGCACCACCCGGGCCAGCAGGTCCCACTGGGCCTTGCCCCACAGCTCGCGCTGCCGCCCGTCGGGGGTCCGCTCGGTTTCGCGAATGGCCTGGTACAGGCCGCCTTGCGACGTGCCGCCCAGCGCCAGACGCTCGACGCCGCGCTCGGGCCCCCGGTCGAAGAACACGTAGATGGTCCGTCGCCGCGCGAAGAAGGTCGTGGGAGACACCAGCGCGTGGAACACGGGGTCCTCGTGGTACTCCCGCATGGAGACGATCCACAGGTCCGCGCTGTGCTGGCGCATCAGGCGCGGGAGGACCGTTTCGAGACGCTGGGTGAGCCACCGCTGCTGGATCTCGGCCTGCTCGCGCAACGTGCCGAGGGGTCGTTCGGGAGCGGCCTGCTGGGCCGGGGCCGGGAACGCCAGAGTCAACACCAGCAGCGCTAAACCCAAGGTGCGACGCATCAGGAAGGCTCCGAGGTGGGCGGTTCGCGAGGTTCGGTCGGCTGTGTCCCAAAATACCCGGTGGCGCGTCTCCCCGCGATGCGTGCCGGGTCAGGGGGTCAACCAATTTGGGCCGGTGCCGCGTCGTTTGTAAAGATAGTAAGTATTAGGTTTAGTATTCCCAGCCGTTCGGTGTTACAATAGGAGCCGACATGAACGCACCGCAGCGGGACGCTGACCTCTCGAGCCTGGCGGTGTTGGGCGACGCCACGCGGCGCCGGCTGTACCACTACGTCGCCGCGCGCGGAGGCGGCGTGGGGCGCGATGAGGCGGCGCGGGCGGCGGGCATCAGTCGCATGCTCGCCGCATTCCACTTGGACAAGCTGGTGGCGGCCGGGCTGCTGGTCGCCGAGTATCGCCGGCTGACTGGCCGGCGCGGTCCCGGCGCCGGACGACCGTCCAAGCTCTATCGGCGCTCGCCCCGCCAGATCACGGTCATGTTGCCGGTCCGCCGCTACACCGACGCGGCTCGGTGGTTCGCCACCGCCGTGGAAGCGGCCGGGCCTCGCGCGACCCGCGCGCTGCACCAGGCGGTGCAGGCGTTCGGCCGCGACCTGGGAGCAGCGGCGCGCGAGCTGGCCGGCCCACGGGCCGGTCACCACCGTCTCCTGGCCGCGGCGGAGCAGGTGCTGCGGGACTACGGGTTCGAGCCCGCCCGTGCCAACGGTGATGTGCTGCTGCACAGCTGCCCGTTCGCTGCGTTGACCCAACAGCACCGCGACACGGTGTGTCACATGAACGTGGAGCTCCTGAGCGGATTCGTGCGCGGGCTCAAGCTTCGCGGCCTGCAGGCACGGCTGGCCCCGGGCGCGGGCCGTTGCTGCGTGATTCTGCGCGGCCTGAAAGCTCACCCGCCCGCGCGTGGATAACCCCGCGGTCCGTTGCAACCCGGGCGGGCAACACGGGAGACGCCCTTGAACCCAGCCGGCCACTGGTTGGAACGGACCGCGGAACTGGAGCTCGACGGCACCGAGCTCCGGCGGTTGATCCAGCTTGCGACGGAGCGCGTGGTTCGGTTCGTTGACATGCTCCCGAGCCAGCCCGCCGCGGACGTCGGGGGAGGTGCGGAGCTGGCGCGCTCCCTGGTGGAAGCCTTGCCGGAGCACGGCACGTCGTTTGCGGCTCTCCTGGATCTGTTGTTCGACCGGGTCGTTCCCAAGGGGTTCAACACGGCGGGTCCGGGCTATCTGGCCTACATCCCAGGCGGCGGCCTGCTCCAAGCCGCCGTGGCCGATTACCTCGGCGATGCCGTGAACCGGTACGTCGGGGTGTGGGCCGCGGCGCCCGGGATGGTGCAGCTGGAAGCCAACGTCATTCGGTGGTTTGGCGAGATCGTGGGCTATCCCCCGGGGGCAGCCGGGTTCCTCACCAGCGGCGGGTCGCTGGCCAACTTCGGGGCCATCGTCACCGCGCGTCACCACTTGCTGGGTGAGCAGTTCTTGCGCGGCACCGTCTACGCCTCCGACCAGACCCACCGTTCGGTGGAGAAGGCGGCGGCGCTGGCCGGCGTTCCGGCGGCGAATATCCGGGTGGTGCCAAGCGACGATCGGTTCCGGATCCAGCTGCCGGCGCTGGAAGAGCGCATCCAGGCCGACGCCCGGGCCGGCTTCCAGCCGTTTCTCATCGTCGGCAACGCCGGCACCACCAACACCGGCGCGGTAGACGATCTCGACGCGCTGGCCGATCTCGCCGGCCGGGAGCGCCTGTGGCTGCACATGGATGCCGCCTATGGCGGCTTCTTCATGCTCACGGAGCGCGGCCGGCGGGTCATGCACGGCCTCGCCCGGGCGGACTCCGTCACCCTTGACCCGCACAAGGCCTTGTTCCTGCCCTACGGCACGGGCTCATTGCTGGTGCGTGATGGGGAGCGACTCCGACGGGCGCACGCGCTCACGGCGGAGTACCTCCCGGCCATGCAGGACACCCAGGACCTGGTGGACTTTTGTCAGGTCTCTCCGGAGCTCTCCCGGCCACCCCGCGGGCTGCGGGTCTGGTTGCCCTTGAAGCTCCACGGTGCGGCGGCGTTCCGGCGGGCGCTGGACGAGAAGCTGGACCTGGCGGCGTGGGCGACCGGGGAGCTGCACGCGCTGGAACCCGCCATCGAGGTTGCGGCCGAACCACAGCTTTCGACCGTGGCGTTCCGGCTGCGGCGACCCGGTATGGACCCGGAGACCCTCAATCGCCTGAACCGCGCCTTCCTCGAACGCATCAACGCCAGGAATCGCGTCCACCTCACCGGCACCATGCTGGGCGATCGGTTCGTCTTGCGCATCTGCGTCGTGTCCTTCCGCACCCATCGCGACCGCATGGAGATGTGCCTCGAGGATATCCGGGCGGCGATGCGGGAGCTCCCCTCAGAGTAACCATCCAGCCGCGGCATCACAGTAGGGATTCACCGCAGAGCCTGCAGACCCTGCAAAGATCGCACAGGTTCCCCCCTTAGGTCCAACTCTGCGGTCTCTGCGGTGAATGCTTTTCTAGTTCGGGCTCCGGCTAACTCTGATTTCCGCTGCAGAATTGACAGACGGCCATCGTCACGATGGCGCTTTTTCCCGGACGGGAGCCGGGGGTTCTGCAACTCAGGCAGGTTGTTGGCTGGCACGCGCGTTGCTTTGTCTCAGGGCAGACGCGGAGCCCACGGGGGGCTCCGGCAAACCAACGATCGCAGCAAGGAGGCGTGTGTATGCTGTATCCGACTCTCTGGCGTACGTCGACCGCACCGTCGATCTGGGACGAACTGTCCGCGACGCGCCGGGACGTGGACCGAGTGTTGGACCGGTTCTTCAACCAGCCCGCGGGGACCCAGGCGTTCTGGGCGCCGGCGGTTGATGTGCGCGAGACCAACGACGAGATCCACGTCACGACGGAGTTGCCCGGCCTGGCGCCGGAAGACGTCCACGTAACCGTGGAGAACGGCGTGCTCACTATCGGCGGTGAGAAGAAGCAGGAACTTCAGGAGGGCAAGGAAGAGGGTAGCTATCACCTCTTCGAGCGCCGCTACGGTCGGTTCGAGCGGAGCTTCACACTGCCGCGCTCGGTGAATGCGGAACAGGTGAAGGCGCGGTTCCAGGACGGCGTCTTGACGATCGTGCTGCCCAAGGCGGAGGAGGCCAAGCCGCGGAAGGTGCAGATCGACAACGGCAAGGGCCGTTGAGTGAGAAGTGAGAGGTGAGACGTGAGACGTGTTGCGGAACACCGGCCCGTCTTGCGTCTCACATCTCACGTCTTGCCATCATCAAAGAATACGCTTCAGTACCGCGGGATCGACGTTCCCGCCACTTACCACACAGACAACGACCGCGCCACGTTCCGGTTTGACCGCGCCGGCCAGGAGCGCCGCGAACGCGGCCGCGCCGGCGGGCTCCGGGACCAGCTTGGCGCGCTCCACGATCAGCTTGAGCGCGTGGAGAATCGCCTCGTCCTCCACCAGGACGATTTCGTCGACATCCCGCTGGATCTGGGCCTGGGTGTGCTCGCCCGCGAACGGCGCCGCCAGTCCGTCCGCCACGGTCTTCGGCCCGGTTTCGAGCCGGAGGGGCTTTCCCGCCTTGAGTGAGCGATAGACGATATCGGCGCCCGTGGGCTCCACGCCCACCACCCAGGTATCGGGGCGCCGGCCCTTGATCGCCGCGGCGATACCGCTGAGCAGGCCTCCTCCGCCGACCGGCACGAGGACGACCTCGAGGTTCGGCAGATCCTCGAGGAGCTCGAGGCCGATGGTCCCATGGCCGGCAATCACCAGCGGATCATCGAACGGATGGACCAGGGTGAGGCCGCGCTCCTTCTGGAGTGCCAGGCAGGTGTCCAGGAGGTTCCCCTCCGTGAGCACCACCTCGCCGCCGTAGCCGCGCGTGGCGTCGATCTTGGACGGGACGGCGGTGGCCGGCATGACGATGGCGGCTGTGGTCCCCACCGCGCTCGCGCCCCAGGCCAGCGCCGCCGCGTGGTTGCCCGCGGAGAGCGACACTAGGCCGCGTGAGCGTTCCGCGGGATCCATCGCGAGCAGTTTGTTGAGCACGCCCCGCACTTTAAACGAGCCGGTCTTCTGCAGCAGTTCGGCCTTGAGGTGGAGGCGGACGCCCGCCAGTTCGCCGAGGGAGCGGGCCGAGAGGGTCGGGGTCCGGTGCACCCGGCCGGCGATGCGGTCGCGCGCGGTGAGGATGTCGGCCAACTCGATCACGGGGCGCCCGAGGATGGGAGGATGCGGAGGACCGAAAACAGGTCCGCCGTGAGGAAGCTCCCCGAATGTAACAGTATTCGATCCGGCCGGGGATGGGCCGAGCGCGAGGTCTGGTTCCGCATCGTGCACGTCGCCATGGACGCCAAGAACGGTGCCCCCGTGGCCGCCTGCCGCCAAGCGACGGTTGAGATCGCCCTGGGGCCCCAAGGGGGCCTTCGAAAACGGCAAGATCGGCACCCTGACGCGCCCGGTGCCCGCCGACCGGGTGCTGAGCGCCCTCCCGCCGCGCCGGGGCGAGCCGAAGCCGCCCAGGGAGCCCCGGGTCGTGGAGCTCCTCCGCACGGCCATCGAGTGGCAGGCCCTCCTCGAGTCCGGCGAGGTCCCCAACCAGGCCGCCATCGCCCGGCGATCCCCCAGCGCGCCCTACGTCCCATCGCCCAGATCAGGGTCGCCCAGGCAAAGCTGGGCGCTGCCACTCGCGGAAATGCGTCCGAACCGGATCTGCCGGACGCTTTCCTCTACCAGGAAAGGTCTCGGCTACCGACCGGCGGGGACGAGCGCCGCAACCTGCGGGCGCAGCTCGCCGATCACGGTCTCGAAGGGCGGCAGCCCCGGCACCAGGGGACCGAGCCACTGGTCCCAGGTCTTCGCGACATACGTAAGCATCGGTTCTTGGAAGAAGTCCTCGGGACCCGTGAAGTTCACATGGCGCACGGCGCACTTCTCGCGCAGGAAGGCGCTGAAGTCGGAGCGGACCATCCCGTCCTGGTACGTTCCCAGCACGCGCCAGAGGTCGTAGTAGTCCCGCGCGCGCGAGCGGCTCCAGCCGCGCTGCGCCAGCTTGTCCACGTGCTGCAGGATCGCGCGCAGCTTCTCAGCCACGATCTCCTCCAGCGCGTAGACCCGGACCTCCGCTTCGAGCGGCTCGCCGTACTCGTGGATGACTTTCCGCGTCTGGACGGGCTTGAGGATCTTTTCGTCCACCGCGGTCTCGATCATGAGGCGCGTCTTCGGCTGAGTCTGCCACGGAAGACGGGCGCGGATGGTGAAGGCTTCCTGGGCTCCCGGATGCGGCTCCTTCTCGGTGTACCGTTCGCAGGCGATCTCCACAGGTGCGTACTCGTCCAAGAGCCGTACCGCCGCGGCGCACGCTTCGCTGACGGCCCGCTCCATCGCATCGCCGGTCGGGACGCCTTCCCGCCCGGAGAAGTCCAGATCCTCGGAGAAGCGGTAGTCGCCGAAGTAGCACTTCTTGAGCGCCGTCCCGCCCTTGAACACCAGCGTGTCGCGGAGCGACTCCACCCGGCCGATGCCGGCGAGTACCCACGAGAGAAGGTAGTCCCGCTCGAGGACCTCCCACGGAAGGCCCAGGCGCTTCCGCGCTTCCTGAAGGCGCGTGCG
>JACPAP010000305.1:1739-3701 GCA_016180765.1 Gemmatimonadota bacterium | reverse complement strand
GGCGTCCCCGGGCAGGCGTCCAGGCCGTCAAAGACCTTGTCCGAGTCGGTGTCTACCGGGCACCCGTCGGGATCGACCACCGCGCCGAGGGGTGTGTCGGGGCAGCGATCGCGCTTGTTGGCGACGCGGTCACGGTCGGCGTCTCGCGGGGGCCCGCCGAACGCGAAGATCGAGAGCCCGACGTTCCCGCCGAAGTTGATCGGCTTGTCCGCGGCAGTGGCCGCGGTGGGCAGGGACGTTCCGTAGGAGGCCCGTCCTTCCACCCGGAACGCGGCGCGCCCGCCCAGCGACATCAGGCTCCCCAGCACCACGTGGCCGCCGTCGCTCTCGGTGGCGAGCGCACCGCGGTAGAACAACCGCTCGTAACCGGCGCCCAGGTACAGGCCCATGGCGCGGGCGTGGACCAGCATGGTGCCGCCCACGCGACTGATCGTCACGTCGGTGCCTGCGGGCGCGAGTTCGGTGACGGTGTAGTCGCCGTTGGCCTCGAGCGAGACGAGGCGACTGAAGTAATACCCCAGGCGCCCGCCGGCCCCGGAGCGTCCCGAGAGGTTGGTGGCGGATGGGTCGTATCGGGTGTACGACCCGAACGCCCCCAGCTCGACCTGACGCGCCGCGCCCGACTGGGCCCGGCCGGTCAACGGAAAGGCGATCAACAGCGCGAGCGCGCTGACGGCGTGCCGGGACCAGGCTCGAAGGTTCATGGGCTTCAATCTACATCCGGCCGCCGTGGCGGCTATGGGCTGGGTCATGATTTGTGGTCTCCTTCCATCAGTCTGGCTCCCTCCGCCAGCCGTTCGGCCAGCCGGGAGAGATCCGCGGTGCCGCGCGTCAGGTCTGCTACGACCCGGAGCTGCTCGGCCGCCGCCGCGGCGACGGCCGCGGCCTCTTCGGCGGACGCTCCGGCGGCGGCGCGCGCCCGGGCCAGGAGCTGGTTGGCCGCCTCGGCAGCCACGAGGTTGTCCGTCGGGAGCCGCGCCATGCGCTCCGCCGCGGCTCGGGTGGCATCGCTCGCGCCAACGACGGTCTCCAGTTCTCCACCCCAGCGCGCCGACGCGTCCATGAGATCCGTCAACTGGCGGCCGATCCCATCCAGCAACCGGCTCGCTCGCTCGATCACCTTTCTCGTGTCCCGCGCGCTCTTGCCGATGTTCCGGGCGGCGCGCTCGCTCTCCTCGGCCAGCTTCCGCACTTCGTCCGCGACCACGCCGAAGCCCCGGCCCGAGGTCCCGGCCCGCGCCGCCTCGATGGTGGCGTTGAGCGCGAGCAAGTTCGTCTGGTACGCGATGCCGCTGATCGTCTCCGAGAACCGCTCGACCTCGGTGGCGGCCTCCTGCAAGCGCCCGACCTCGGCGGCCCCCTGCTCGATCGTCGCGCCCAACTGCCGGAGCTGCTCCACGGTGCGCCCGCTCGCGGTCCGCACGTCCACCACGGTCCGCTGCACCGCGGCCGTGGTCTCGCGCGTCGTGGCGGCGGCCTCGCCCGTCTGGCGGAGGCCCTCCACCAGCTTGGTCAGGGTCTGCACCGCGTCCTCGACTTCCGCGCGGGCCCGCCGGGCGTCCTGCTCCGCCCGGGCGGCCTGCTGGGCCACGTCAGAGAATCCCTGGCGAACCGTGTCCGTGGTGTCTGTGAGCTGCCGCACATAGGTCACCGTCTGGGAGGCGGATTCCCCCAGGGGGCGTGCCAGCGTGCCCAGCACCAGCGACAACGCCAGCTGCGGCGCCAGGAGATCGAGAAGCTCCGCGTCCGCCTCCCGGTACATGCCGGGCCGGGAGTGGCGCAGGCTCCAGACCCCAACGATCGCGTCGGCGTACCGGAGCGGGACCAAGATCTCCGAGCCGCCAGCCCCCCCGTGCCCGACTTCCACCAATGGGTGACGCAACCGCAGCACTTCGGCGGTGAGCGGATCCTGGACCGACCAGCGCCTGCCGGTGAGACCGGTGTCGGCCACGACCGTGAGGT
>JACPAP010000305.1:0-1721 GCA_016180765.1 Gemmatimonadota bacterium | reverse complement strand
AGGTCTCCGGTGGCACCGTCATAACGCGCGAAGCCGGTTCCTTCCCAAGGAACCAGGCGAGCGGCGACGTCCTGGATTCGCGCGAAGCTGCGCTCGATACTGACATGGCCCGCCAGTTCGCCCGCGAGGCGCTGGACCAGGTGCAGCTGGTCCGCGCGGACGGCCGCATGGATCACAGCGTACATGCCAATGAGTGTCGCGACCAGCAGGAGGCCCGCGTACACCGCGACCACCGCGGGCGGGCGCGCCGCGACCAACGCTACCCAGCCGAGCGCCTCGGCGGCCGAGGCGGCGTACACGGTGAGTTCCCACCGCACGGTCAACCGGGCATCCACCCACGCCGCCCGCAGACCCTGCGACAGCTCGAGGTAGAAGGTGCCGTTCACCACCAGCGTGAGAAGCGCCACACCCATGGTGAGCGGCGCCAGGTTGGCGGCCCGCAGCGCGGCGTCGCCGACGGCGCCGCCCAGCGCCTCGTAGGCGAGGCCGGTGAGGCCCGTACCGAAGCAGAGATGCGCGGCGTTGGAGGCGGCATCCCCGAGTTTGAGCCGGCGAAACAGCAAGTCTCCGGCCAGCATGCCGGCCGGTGCGGTGAGGACGCCCAAGGGCCAGCCGTCCAACAGCAGCCCCAGGAGTGCCACTCCCAGCACGAACGACGCAAACCCTCTCCCGGGCAGCGGGAAGCCGAAGCGCCGAGTGAGCATCGCGGCCAGGGCGAGAAGGACCACTTCGAGCCCTCGTCCGCCGGCCCACCATTCGGGCGTGCCGGCGATCCGGAGCAGCGCAGCGATCAGGAAGAGAGCGGCGCCCAGGAGGATGACCAGGCGCACCCAGAGTGCGCGTGAAAAGAACAATGCGTTCACCGGCACGGTGAGGATGGCGGCGTCAATGTGGGCGGGGCCGGAGGAAACTGCAAGCGCGGGGCCCCTGCGTCCTCTCCCGCCCGCGGTTAGCTTCCGCGCCATGCGCATCAGCATTCAGTATTGCGTAGTGTGAAACTACCAGCCGCGGGCCGCCAGTTTGGCGGCTGAGCTTCGGGAGCGGTACCCGGAGGCGACGGTGCGGCTGATCGAGTCCTCGGGCGGCCTGTTCGAGGTGTCCGTGGACGGTGACCTGGTGTTTTCCAAGAAAGCGCTGGGGCGCCATGCCGGCCCCGGCGAGGTGGTGCGCCTCATCCAGCAGCGCCCAGCGCAGGAGCCACGGCCATGAAGATCGCGATCTCCACCGGCGGGGGTGACGCTCCCGGCCTCAATGCCGTGATCCGAGCGGCGGTGCTGTGCGCGCTGCACCGCGGCTTCGATGTCTACAAGAGGAACGTGGATCCGTCATCGCTCTCGCTCGGCCAGTACCGCACGTCTACGCTTGGCGGCCAGGCGCGGATCGGCGTGCCGTTTACCGATATCGACACGGTTTCGTTCGGCCTCGGCTACGAGGACACTGGAATCACGGTATATGCCGACAGCCCGCTCAGAATCGTCAGTTACGTCAACACCTTCGGCCAGTACAACACCGCGGTGCTCGGTAATGTCGGCTGGGCGCGGGACACGCGCGACAGCGCGATCTATCCCACGAGTGGCGCGATCAGCCGCGCGTCCGTGGAAACCGGGCTTCCGGGGGGCACTCTGCGTTTCTACAAAGTCAATGCGCAGCATCAGAGATACTTTCCGTTGACGCGCGACTTTACGCTCTACCTGAACGGCGACATCGGTTACGGCAACGGC
>JACPAP010000006.1 GCA_016180765.1 Gemmatimonadota bacterium | reverse complement strand
CCATCACCCTGACGGTATCTCCGGGCCGGAAGTCCGGCAGGTTGACTTTAAGTCCCTCGCGGCGCACGGCGTCCAGCTTTTCCATGGCTACCGACCTCTCCTCATAAGGGCGGTGAGAGGTGAGATGCAGAAGAAGGGCAGGCAAAGGGCAGATGAATGGCAGAGGCGGCACCGAGGGGCCCTGCCCTCTTCCTGCCCCTCTTCTGCCCTTCTACTGCCGTTTTGCCGCATCTCACGTCTCACCGCTGTACCGTGTCCACACCTCGGGGCGCCGCGAGCGGGTCAGCCGTTCGGCTTCGGCCCGGCGCCACTCGGCGACCCGCTGATGGTCGCCACTCAACAATACCTCGGGAACGGCGTGCCCGCGATACACCGGCGGGCGAGTGTAGCTCGGCGGGCTCAGCAGGCCGCCGTCGTAGTACGAATCCATCGCCGCGGACTCGTGGTCCCCCAGCGCCCCCGGCAGCAGCCGCACCACCGCGTCCACCACGCACAGCGCGGCGAACTCGCCGCCGGACAGCACGAACTCCCCCACCGACAGCTCCTCCACCCCGTCCCGCGCCGCGACCCGCTGGTCCACGTCCTTGTAATGCCCGCACAGCAGGGTGAGCTCCTCCGACACGCTGAACCGCACCGCGTCGTCATGCCGGAACAGCCGCCCCCGGGCCGAGAGCAGGACGATGGGCGCGCGCGCCGCCAGGTCGTCCAGCGCCTCGAAGAACGGCTCCGGTTTGAGCACCATCCCCGCCCCGCCCCCGTACGGGTAATCATCCACCGTCTGGTGACGGTCGCGCGCGTAGTCGCGCAGCTGCACCACCCGATACTGCACCAACCCCCGCTCCTGGGCGCGGCCCAGGATGCTGGTACCGAACGGCACCCGGAAGACTTCCGGGAACAGCGTCACGACGTTGATCCGGAGCACGGCTTACAGCTCCAGCAGCCCCGGGGGCAGCTCCACCTCGATCCGCCGCGCGGCCCGGTCGAGACGCTTGAGAATGGGCGCCCGAAACGGAATGAGGTGCTCCTTCCCGTTGGCCTCGACCACCAGCAACTCGGCGCCCTGCGCCCCCACTACCTCGCGCGCGACCCCGATGACGTCGCCTCGCTCTACCACCTGCGCTCCCGGGATCTCGTGCAGGTACATGGCGTTGGGCCCGAGCAGTCGGAGCTCCTCGCGGCGCGCTCCCAAGTACGTGAGACCTCGCTGCTCCAGCGCGGTGCGCGTCTCGATCTCCCGGAACCCCAACAGCCAGCTCCCCCTCTGCACCCGGCTCCGCGCTATCGTCAACCCCGGTCCGATCGCCTCGCCCTGCTGGTTGACCTCGATCAGCCGCCGCCCCGCCACCAACACCGTCTCCGGATCGTCCGTCAGCGACGCAACCAGCGCCTCACCCTGGAGCCCGTGCGCCTTGAGGAAGCGCGCCACGACGAGATAGCCGGCTTCCTCCACCCAACCCCCTACTCCGGGGGAGGAGCGGGAGAGGCCGCAGGGGCGGCCGGCCCGCCCGCCCCGCCCTTCAATACTCCCGCCTGGCGCAGCAGCGAGCGCACCGTGTCCGTGGGCCGCGCGCCCTGGCTCAGCCAGGCGCGGGCCTTGTCGGCGTCGACGTTGATGACCGCTGGCTTGGCCCGCGGGTCGTAGTGCCCCAGCGTGGCAACCACCCGGCCGTCGCGAGCCATCTCCTGATCCGCGACGACGATCCGGAAGTACCCCTGGCCCTTCCGGCCGGTGCGGCGTAAACGAATTCGCGTTGGCATGTCCCGTTATCCGTTGTCCGTTGTCCGACCCCTCACCCCTTACCCCGTGCAAAACCCCCAAAGCCCCGCATCATCTTCCGCATCTGTTCGAACTGCTTGAGCAAGGCGTTCACTTCCTGCACCGGCCGCCCCGACCCCCGCGCGATGCGCGCGCGCCGCGAGCCGTTGAGGAGGTCTGGCCGCTGACGCTCCTCGGACGTCATCGACAGGACGATCGCCTCCACGTGCTTGATTCTCCGGGGATCGACCTTGGCCTGCTTCATCAGCTTCGCGTTCACGCCGGGCAGCAGGCCCACCAGACTCTCGAGCGGCCCCATGGCCCGGACTTGCTTCAGCGCGGACAGGAAATCTGCCAGGTCCATGCCGCGCTTCGACGTGGCGCGCGAGGCCAGACGCTGGGCCTCGGCTTGGTCCACGGTCTGCTGGGCCCGCTCCACCAGCCCCACCACGTCGCCCATCTGGAGGATCCGGCCGGCCATACGCGCCGGATCGAACGGCTCCAGCGCGTCCAGCCGCTCGCCGGTGCCGATGTACTTGATCGGCGTCCGCGTCACCCCGTACATCGACAGCGCCGCTCCGCCGCGCGCGTCACCGTCCAGCTTGGTGAGGATCACGCCGGTGAGCCCCACCGCCTCATGAAAGCCCCGCGCGATCCGCACCGCGTCCTGGCCGGTCATCCCGTCGGCCACCAGCAGCACCTCGTGGGGCCGGAAGGCCTCTTTCAGCCGGACCAGCTCCTGCATCATCTCGGCGTCGAGCTGCATCCGGCCCGCGGTGTCTACCACCACCGTCCGCGCGCGAGCGTGCACCGCAGCGGCGATGCCGGCTCGGACGAGGGCGACGACGTCCGGGACGGTGTAGTCTGCCAACCCGTACACGGGCAGCTCAGCCTTCGCCGCCAGCTGCCGCAGCTGCTCTTCGGCTGCCGGCCGGTACGGGTCCGCCGCCACCAGCCACGGGGCCTTCTGCTCCCGCTTGAGCCGGGCCCCAAGCTTCACCGCGGTCGTCGTCTTCCCCGACCCCTGGAGCCCCACCAGCAGGATCACCGTGGGTGGCAGCGACGCGAACTCCAGCCCGGCCCGCCGCTCGCCTAACAGGGCCGTGAGCTCATCATGCACGATCTTGACGAGCTGCTGCCCCGGGCTCACCACCTTGAGCGCGAGGACGCCGACCGCCTTCTGACGCACGCGCTCGGTAAAGTCGCGGGCCACCTCGAAGCCCACGTCCGCTTCCAGCAGCACCCGGCGAATCTCCCGGAGCCCCTCTCGGACGTCGTCCTCGGTCAGGACCCCGCGGCCGGTAAGCTGCTTGAGCGCGGCGGAGAGGCGCTCGGAGAGGGCGGAGAACATAAAGCCCATAACTATAAACGCCTGATGCCGTTGCCCGCTACGGTGCCGCCCCGCCGCCGGCCCCGTGCTGTGGCGCGGGGTTCTGCGCGCTGCTCGTGGCGTTCCAACTTGTTTGGCTAGTGCCGTTCCAACTTGTTGGGTCTAATGTCCGCACTGGGCGAACCCTTGGGTGAAACAAGTTGGAACGGCACCAGGTGAGCCCTGAGCCCACTGCACCTGTTCAACAAGTTGGAACGGCACTAGCGTTCCGCCGCACCATGATCACGCCGCCTCCCTCCGCACCCGCATGAGCGTTCCGCCCGACCTCCTCCAGGGCGCGGTCACCGTGCTGTTCGGAGCGCTGGCCGGCGGCATCACCAACGCGGTCGCCATCTGGATGCTGTTCCATCCGTACCAGCCGCGGGGCCCGCGGTGGTTCACCCTCCAGGGGGCCATCCCCAAGAACCGGGCCCGCCTGGCGAAGACGGTGGGACGCACCGTGGGGCAGCGCCTCCTGGTACCCGAGGACCTGGCCCACCGTCTCACCGCGCCCGAAGTGCGGGCGGCGTTCGAGCGGGCCCTCGAAGGGTTCGTCAGCGCCTTGCTGGACGACGAGCGTGGCTCAATGCGCCAGGAACTGCCGCCCGCGGTGTTGGCGGAGCTGGAGCTCGCCTTCGCGTCGCTGGCGCCGGTGCTGGCGGACCGCCTCGCGACCTACCTGGCCACGGACGAGTTCCGCGAACGCACCCGGCAGTTCGTGGCCCGGGCCACCGAGGACATCGCCGAGCGACCGGTGGGCGAGGTCCTCACGGCGGCCCGGCGGGCGGCGCTCCGGCAGCGACTCGAGGAATGGATCGCCGGGGCAGCCGCCAGCCCGGAGCTGGAGACCACGATCGCGGGCTGGCTCGAACGGCAGACCACCCGGCTGGCCGGCGACCACACGCCATTGCTGGAGATCCTCCCACCCGGCGTGGTGGCGGCGATGGAGCGGGCCGTCCAGGGGTACCTGCCCATCGCCCTGGATCGGCTAGCCGGCGTGCTGGCCGACCCGGAAGCCCGCGCCCGGCTCCAGCGCACCCTGCACGAGCTGTTTCAGCGCTTCGTGCGGGACCTGCTGTTGCACGAGCGGATCGTGGCGCGGCTCGTGGTCACCGAGCGCACCATCGCCCGCCTGCTGGACGCGTTCGAGCGGGACGGCGTCGACCAGCTGGCGCGACTGCTCGATGAGCCGGCCCTGCGGGCCCAGGTGTCGCGGAGTGTGAACGACGCGGTGGTGAGCTTCCTCCGCAAGCCCATCGCCGAGCACCTGGCCAACCTCGGCGCCGAGCGGTTGGCCAACCTGCGGCGCACCGTGGCGGGCTACGTCACCGGCGCGCTGCGGGACCCGGCCACCCGCAGCTACGCCATTGATCGCCTGGATGCGGCGCTGGCCGCCGCAGAGCGCCGCACCCTGGGCGACCTGCTGCGCCATCTCCCGCCCGAGCGGGCCGCCGAGCTCTTGGCCCGCGCCGCGCAGACCAAGGAAGTGCGGGGCTGGCTGGCGGAGGGCAGCCAGACAGCCTTCGAGGCCTTGTTGGAGCGGCCGATCCAGCGGCCCGCCGACTGGCTGCCGCCCGGCGCGCGGGACCGTTTGGTGAAGGCCCTGAGCCCCGCCCTGTGGGGCTGGATCCAGCAGCAGGTTCCCGCGGTAGTGGAGCACCTGGACATCGAGGCGCTGGTGGAGCAAAAGGTGCTGGGGTTCTCGGTCCAGCGGGTGGAGGAGTTGGTGCGCGCCACCACGCAGCGGGAGCTGGACCTGATCGTGCGGCTGGGCTACGTGCTCGGGGCCATGGTGGGGCTGGCAGCGTGGGGGGTGAGCTTGGTGCTGCCGTAGCGGCCGTCGGCCGTCGGCTATCGGCTGTCAGCTGTCGGCTGTCACCGGCCGATAGCCGATAGCTGAAAGCCGACAGCCGTCTCTCACCGCACCTCCACCTCCGGCACCTTGTTCCAGCCCGCCCACCCTATCGGCGCGTCCGCCAACTGCACCGCCGGCCGCGACCCAACGGTCCCCTTCTTCACTTCCCAGCGGCGGCCGCCGCGGTCGCGCTTGGACCACTCGCGCTGGAGCAGCTGGCCGAAGCGCTGCCCCGCTTTCTCGGTATCCCACACGCTCCACCAGACCAGGGCATAGTCCGGCCCTGCCGGGAAGACGGCGTAGCGGTCCCCCGCCCACCCGGTCGCACCCGCGACCCCCACCGATTCGCTCCCACTCATGGCCGTGAGCAGAACCCGCGTCTCGAACTCCCCGAGGCCGTCCTCATAGACCGCCGCGCCGCCGCGGAAGCGGAGGCTCACCGGGGGGTCCTGCTCGCGATAGCGGTCTGGGTGCAGGATCTGCTCGGTGGACTGCGGGAGTCGCGCCCCGAACGGCACCGTGTCCGGATAGGTTCGCTCGAACCACCGCACGAAGTCCGCGCCCGCCAGGTACGGGAAGATCAGATCCTCGCGAATGATGAGGGGCGCGGCGCCGAACACCGGCATGCTGGACTGCTGGTCCCGGACGCTGCGGCGAAACTCCCGCCAGAACTCCGGCATGCTGTCGTAGGCTTGACGGGGGACCAACGCGGTCAACGACGCCAGCGTCGCCTGGCCCTCCATGACCGCCTGCGCGGCCATCCGCCGGTCGTTCTCGCGAGGCTGCGTGAGCAGCGAGTCCAGGTGCAGGTACTGGCCCTGGAGCGCGTGGACCAGCTCGTGGGCCAGCACCAGACGCGCTTGCTCCGGATCCGTCCCTTCCACCACGTACAGCGTACTGGAGTCCGGATCGTAGTAGCCCACCACCTGCTCGGTGTAGAGCGCCAGGAGCAGCGCGCGCAGGTCCAGGGTGTCCGGGATCAGGCCAAAGAGCCGGTAGGCCAGGGTGATGCCGCGCACCTCCTCCGGGGGCAGGTCCGCGTCCAGCTTGTGTCGCAGATAGGAGCGGACCTGCTCGCGCGAGCGCGCCGCGATACCGGGCGGGTGCTTGAAGCGTAAGCCCACCGCCCGCTCGACCGCGGGCACCAGCTCCGCGGTGGTGGATTCGATGGGGATGTCGCTGCGGAGTTTCCGCGGCTCGCTACAGCCGATCGCGCCCGATACGAGGGCCGTGACGCCCAGGGCAGTCCGAACGGGGTGAGACGGCAGCATGGCGTTCGATGGATACACCGAAAGGGGACGAAAGTCCCCGGGGGGGAGAAGCGGCAGGGGCGGCAGAGCAAGGGCGGGGTACGTCTCTGAGCGCGCGTCAGTGGAGCGCGCGCCATGAAACTCTCTTCGTCTGCGGCGCGCGCGAAACTGCAGCGCGCGAAGAGACGTACCCCGCCCTTGCGTTGCCGCCCCTGCCGCCGTCTAGGATGGCCGCCTGAGCCGGATACTCCCGTTCACGGTCTCTAGCCGCAACTCGCGCCCGCCGCCGCCGATGGTGCCCCGGAAGCGCCGGGCTGAGAAGCGGCCCTGCACGGTGAGCGGGAAATCCGAATCAAGGGATCCGTTGACCGTGGACGCTTCCACGGCGGCGCTGAGGTCGGCGGGAAGGACGACCGTGATACCGCCGTTCACGGAGCTGAACTCCAGCGAGCCGGTCCAATCCGCCCGTCCCATCGTGGCCCGGATGGTGCCGTTCACGGAGCTGGCCTCGGCGTAGCCCGTGGTCGAGACCTCCACGTCGCCGTTCACGGAGTGCGCCTCCACGTTGCCGCCCAGGGAATCGGCGGTGACGTCACCCTGGACGGTCTTGCCGGTGAAATGGACGCCGCGAGGCACGCGCACCGTGAAGTCCACCTGCACGTCGTTATTGCTGGTGTGGTTCCGCCCTTCGCCGCCGGGCAGGCATTGGTTGGGCGCCCGCCGGCGGGGCGCCGGGTACACGGCGCAGATGGTGACCCCCCCGTCGTGGGGGACCACCTCGATCTCTACTTCCTCGGGATCGTCCCGGCGGGCGTGCTTGACCGCGGACACTTCGGCTTCGCCGCCCAACGCGGGCAGCGCCCGAATGTCCCCGTGCACGCCGCGGATGGTCAGCGTCTCTCCGGCCGCGAGCCGCCCCCGCCAGTGGAACTGGTCCTGCTGGGCCGCCAGGGGATCCGCCTGCAAGAGCCAGCCAATGCCCACCATCACGAACCCTACCGCTACCGCGCGCATATTCGTGCTCCTCGTGATTGTTCACCGCAGAGAGCGCAGCGGAGGGACTGGGGTCCTTCACAAGAACAACCTCTGCGTTCTCTCTTTTGAATCTCTGCGACCTCTGCGGTGAATCTGTCTCTGTGATGGCCCGTCCCGGGTGTCAGGGCCGGACCAGCCGGATGCTTCCCTGGAACGACTCGAGCTCCAGCGTCGCCCGACCCGAGCCGATGGTGAAGGAGAACCGCTTTCCCTGCCGCGACGGCCCGGTCAGCGTGACCGGAAAATCGGACTCGAAGTCCCCGCTGAAGGTGGACACCGTCACCGTCGCATTGGTCCCCACCGGCACGGTCATCGTCACGTCGCCGTTGTGCGTCGAGAGCCGGTACTGGCCGTTGTCTCCTATGGTGCCCCGGTACACGATATCGCCGTTCACCGTGGTCGCGCTCACGTTGTCCGAGCGGATGTCCCGAAGCATGACGTCGCCGTTGGTGGTTTCGGCGTAGACCTCGCCTTCCACGTCGTCCACCGTGACCTCGCCGTTGGTCGAGCTGGCCTCCAGCCGGCCTCGCACCCCGCTCACCTGCACATCGCCGCCGACCGAGTGCAGCGTCACCAGCGAGCGACCACCCCGCACCGCAACATCACCTTGCACGCTCTCGATGTTGATCCGACCGGTGCTGCCATCCACCGAGATGTCGCCGTAGGTCCCCGACAGATTGAGATCCATGGCCACCGGTACGGTCACGATGTAATCCACGCCGCGGGGCGCGCCGCGCCGGCTGGAGGCGCTGATCTTGAGCACCACGCCGCCGTAGCCGATGTCCACCCGGTCCCGGCTGGAGTGCTCCGCCTGGACCCGGACGCTGTTCCGATCCCAGGTGCGCACGATGATGTCGCCACTCAGGTTGTGGACTTCCAGGCGGGTCCCCGCCCGCACCGCAATGGTGGTGTCCGTGCCCTCACCCGGTGCTTGGACCAGCGCCGCCAACAGGCCCAGGGTCATCGTCAGCGTCATGCCTTCCTCCTCAGGTCCGCGCGGCCACAAGGCGCGAGGCCTGGCGCAACAGCTCCAGTTTCCGCTTCATGGTCTGGGCCAGATGGGCGTTGAGATAGGGGCTCGCGGGATCGGCCGCCAGCGCCCGCCGGCACTCCGTGATCGCCGCGTCGATGATGCGCAGGTTCTGCTCCAGCACCCGTACCGTGGCGGTGTCCAGGCGGCCCCGTCCCTCGGCGAGCACCCGCTCCAGGTCGCGTACTGCGGACTGGTAAGCCCCTTCCACCGCCGCCACCGGCGAGACGGTGACGCCCAAACCGGCGGCCGGTGGCGCGGCCGCCTCCTGCATGATCGGCCGCCGCGGCCTGGCCAGCCACACCGAGCCAGCCGACACCGCCATCAGGGCCAGCGCCGCCGCGGCCAACTGCGGCACCGTGAGCGTCAGCCGCAGCCGGCGCCACCGGCCGCCGGCCGGCTGCTCGACCTCCGGCCGGGCCGCGCCGATCCGCTCCGCCACCGCGGGCCACAGGTCGCGCTCCGGGGCACCATCCTCGAGCGACGCGGCGCGGGCTACCACCACTCGGAGCTCGTCCAGCGTCTCCCGGCACGCCGGGCAACCCCCGAGGTGCTCTTCGATCTGGAGGCGTTCCGTCGCGGAAAGCTCGCCGTCCAGGTATTCGGACAGCCGGTGCGTCCACTGATCAGTCATGGGCCAACTCCTTCACCGCTCGAGATGCCGGCGGAGCGCCATGCGCGCTCGGTGGAGCTGGGCCTTCGACGTGCCCGCCGTAATCCCCAGCATCCCGGCGATTTCCTCGTGCTTGTACCCCTCCACGTCGTGCAGCACGAAGATCTGTCTGGCGCCGGGCGGTAGTCGCCCGATCGCGGTCTCGAAATCCAGCCTCAACTCCAGCGATGCGGGCCGGGTCTTGCCGACCTCGGCGGGGTCGGCGTCTTGGTCCAGGTAACGCCGCCGGGCCCCCTGCGCGCCCCGATACGCCAGCATCACATTGACCCCCAGCCGGTGCAACCACGTGCCAAACGCCGCCTCTCCCCGAAACGTGTGCAGCTTCTGCCAGCCCCTAACGAACACGTCCTGAGTCAGCTCGTCCGCCTCGGCCGGACCCACCATGCGGCGGGCCAGGCTGTGGATTCTGGCCACCTGCGCCCGGTACAGCCGCTCGAACGCTTGCGCATCCCCGCTCTGGGCCAGCGCCACGTCCGCCGCATCCTCAGGGATAGTGTCCGAACCGTTACGCAGGATGACTACCTCGGTGGCTGGTGCGCCCGTGCACTCGATTGGATAGCCGCGAGGCGGAGAAGGTTGGCAGGGCCATGACCCCTCGTGATGGTTCACCACAGAGCCCGCAGAGACCGCAGAGATTATCCATGGTCTGAAGGGCAAACCCAACTAGT
>JACPAP010000005.1:5260-14901 GCA_016180765.1 Gemmatimonadota bacterium | reverse complement strand
AAGCGAACCCTCCCATTCCTGCCGCTGCTCGTAGGCCTTCAGGGCTGTAGCCCCGGCGCTTCCAACCCCATCAAGGCCGCGATGGCCGAGCACCGCGGGTCGGTCGACGCGTCCAAGGCCGTGGTGTTTCGGTTCGCCGGCGAGCGCGGCGCGGACGCCCGCTTGTACGTGCTGCCTCGGCTGGACGAGGCCGCCTGGCGCTTCCGCACGCCGGGACTCGCGGTGGAGCGGATGGTGGGGTTCTCGCGGGACCAGGACGAGGTCTACCTGCTCACGCCGCGCGGCGAGCTCACCACGCTGGACCTCGCGACCGGCCGCGCTCGAGTCATCGACACCAGCGTGGTAGCCGCGGCCATGGGCCCCACCGGCGTGCTGCACCTGGTCCGGCGCGACGGGTCGGTGGGCGCGCTCAGCTACCGCACCGTGACGCCCTGGCCCGGCAAGCTGGACCCGTTGCCCGAGACCGTGTGGGGCGGCGGGTCCGAGCGGTTGGTAGCGGTGGTGCAGACGCCGCGGGAACGCCAGGTAGTGGCGCTGTCGGCCGGCAAGCCCCAGGTCACGCAGGGCATTCCCAACGGCCCTACCGCGGTGTCGAGCTGGGGCGACCTGGCCGTCGTCGCGGTGGACTCCGGGCTGGTGGTGCTCGACCCTGGGGATGCGACCCGGCGCCGGTTCCACCCTCTCGCCGATGCACCAGACGCCGTCGGGCTTTCGCCGTCCGAGCACCGCATCTACGTGGCGACTGCGGGCCAGGAGCTGCTCCTGCTGGATCGGACGTCCCTGGAACCGGCCGAGCGCCTGCGGCTCCCCGGACGCGCCAGCGCGTTGCGCGTGGATCCCCTGGGACGACTCCTGTTGATTCGCCCCGCGAGCGGCGACTCGATCTGGCTGGTGGACCCGGCCGAGACCTACTTGTTGGGCACGCTTCCGGCATCCTGGCGCGACGACCTTCCGGCCGTCGCACCGGACGGAAGCATCCTGGTGGCATACGGCCGGGACATCGAAGCGTACGCGCCGGATTCGCTCACCGTGGGGGGACGCGTGGCGGCGGGTGCACGGGACCGCTGGTTGGCGGCCGCCTGGGACCCGCGGCGGCCCGCCCTTCAACTGGCCGCCGACACGACCGCGGCCGCGGAGCCGGTCGCGCCCGGTCAGGCGATCTACGTGCAGGTGAGCAGCACCGCCAACGAGGCTTGGGCTCAGGAATCGGCCCGGCACCTCCGCACCGCCGGGATGCAGGCTGGCGTGCTGCCCCCGACGACGAGCGACGAGCCCTATCGGGTCGTGCTGGGTCCATATCCAACCCGCGAGGCGGCGGAGACCGCCGGCCGAAAGCTGGGCCGGCCCTTCTGGATTTTTACGCGCGAGGGGCAGGAACCACCCCGATGACGCCGCGGGAAGTCACGCCGACGCACTTCCCGAACCTCGCCGCCACCCTCTTTGCCGATCGCACCGTCATCGCCTTCACGCCAGCGACCAACGACGTGGCCTGGGCGGCCAGCGCCGCCTGGGCCGCCGCTCGGGCGGTGGCCCGCGCGGGGCGCCGCGTGGGCCTGGTGGACTTGAGCCTGGAGCGGCCCGCCTTGCACCCGGGCGCCACGGACTCCGCCGATGAGGGCATCGTGGACGCGTTCGTCTTCGGCGTCTCGATGGGCCACGTCGCCCGCGAACAGGAGCCGGACCTGTATTTCATCTCTGTGGGCACCGTCCCCACCGATCCGAACCAAGTCTGGGCCAATGAGCGATGGCGACGGCTGGCGCGCGGCTTTCGCCAGGAGGGAGCGCTCCTGCTCCTGTTCGTACCACCGGCGGCCCTGCCCCGCCTGAACCTGGAACTGGACGGCCTGGTGGTGCTTGCGCCGGTCGGGTACGCGCCCGACGGCCTCACCTTCCCCGGCATCGGCGAGCGACTGAAGCGGGGAACTCCGCTGATCGCCATCGTCTGCACCGAGCGCTCGGCGCCTCGTCCCACACCGCCGCCGCGGCGTCCGTCCTTTGGACTGCGACCGCCGCCCAGGCGCCCGGTGGTCCGTCCCGGCGTCATCGCGGCCGTGGCGGTCGTAGGGCTCGCCGCGGTCCTGGCCGTCAGGTTCGGCCTAGGCTCGGATGGATCACAACCCGCGGCCGTAGCCGAGGAACCAGTGCCCGACTCCTCCGCCGGGGCATCTGCTGCGGCCGCTGCGGCCCCCGCAGCCCCTGCGGCCCCCAATCCCGGAGACTCGCTGTTCTACAGTGTGCAGGTGGCCGCCTTCAACCGGGCGGATCAGGCGGCCGCGTACGCCCAAGACTTCGGCGGTGCCGACGCGGCCACCGTGAGCCCGGTACGGTTGGGGCGTCAGGGGCTATGGTTCCGAGTGATCATCGGGGCGTTCCCTACGGCCAGCGACGCCGACTCCCTGCTGCGCGCGTGGTGGCGCCGCGGCGCCGTGGAACGTCCCAACGGGACCATTCTCCGCACCCCCCACGCGTTCCTGGTGGGGCGCGAAGCGACCCCGGAAGCGGCCCACGAGCTCGCCGGGGGGCTTCGTCGGCGGGGCGTGGCGGCGTACATTGTTCCCGCGCCCGACGGATCGGCTTTGGTCTTAGTGGGCGCGTTCGAAGCACCGGACCAGACCCGCGCGGCCGACTCTCTCCTTCGGCTGACCGGCCTGTCGGCTACGCTCGCGTACCGGATGGGGACCCGACGATGAAATTGACCCGGCTCGCCCTGTCGGGGTTCAAGTCGTTCGCCACGCCCGTAGACCTCGCGTTCGACGAGGGGGTGACCGCGGTGGTGGGCCCCAACGGCTGCGGCAAATCCAACATCTCGGACGCCGTGCGCTGGGTGTTGGGCGAGCAACGGATCCGCCTGCTCCGCGGCCTGCGCATGGAGGACGTGATCTTCCACGGCTCGGCCAGGCGCAAGCCGGTGAGCCTCGCCGAGGTCTCGCTCATCTTCGACAACGGCGACGGGGGGCTCCCCATCGCCTATCACGAAGTCGCCATTACCCGCCGCCTGACCCGGAGCGGGCTCAGCGAGTACCTGATCAATCAATCGCCGGTGCGGCTGCGCGACGTGCAGGACCTGCTGAGCGGCACCGGCCTCGGCAGTGACGCCGGCGTGGTGATGGAGGCCGGAATGATCGATCGCCTGCTGTCGGACCGGGCGGAAGAGCGCCGGTCGCTGTTCGAGGAAGCGGCGGGGATCGGCCTGTACCGTGACCGCAAGACCTCCACCGAGCGGCGGCTCGAGAAGACCACCGAGGACCTGGTGCGGTTGGAGGACCTGATCGCGGAAGTCCAGACCCAGGTGCGGAGCCTGGCGCGCCAGCGCGGCAAGACGGAGCGCCACCGGCAGTTCACCGACGAGCGATTCGCCCTGGTGATGACGCTCACGCGGCATGACCTGGCGGCACTGGACGCGGACGGCGCCAGCCTGGCGGCCGAACGGCAGGCGCTCGCCGTCCGGGCTCCGGCCGCGCAGGAAAGCTTAGGCGCGCGTGAGCAGGAGCGCGAAGCGCGGGTACAGGCGCGCGCCACGGCGGAGGCGCGCCGCGCTGAGGTAGAACGGCGGCTGGCAGCGGCCCAGCTGGAAGTGGGGCGTCTGGAGGGCGATGTGCGATTGGCCGGAGAGCGGCTGGACAACGCGGCGCAGCGCCAGACTCGGGCCCAGGCCGAGCGGGACCAGGCGCGCGACGCGGCGCAGCAGGCCACACGGGAGCGGGAGGCCGCCGCCCAGGAGCGGGCCGCCGCGGAGGCCGCACGGGAATCGGTCCAGACCGAGCTGGACCGGCGCACCGCCAGCGAAGACACCGCCCGACAGCGCCTGGCCGAGCAGCGGGATGCCGTGCGCCAGTTGGAAGACGCGCTCCAGAACCAGGGCGCCACCGAGCGGGCGCTCCACGCCGAGCAGGGCGTGGTGGAGCGGGAGACGGCGGACCTCAAGGAGCAGGAAGCAGACTTCGTGGAGCGGTTGTCGCAGGCGGAGCGCGAGTGCACAGCGGCCCGAGGGAAAGTGGACCAGGCGCGCCGGACCCTCGCGACGCGGGAACGCGAGCAACGCGAGGCGGCGGGTGAGCACGAGCGGGCCCGTCACGAGCTGTCGTCCCGCCGCGAATCGGAGGCGGCGCTGCGGGTGGAGCTCCGGGCGGCCGACGAAGCGCAGGCCCAGGCGGCCGCTCGACGCGACGCCCTGGCCGAGCTGGAGCGCGAGCGGGTGGGGTTGGCGCCGGCGGCGCGGCAGCTGATGCAGGTGCGGGACACGTTCGGCCCCGGCGCAGTGCTGGGACCCGTGAGCGACTTCGTGCGGACCTCCACCGCCTCGGCGCGGCTGGCGGAGCGCCTGCTGGCGGATTGGCTGCACGCCGTGCTGGTACGGGATGAGGCCGCGGTGGAGGCGGTGCGGCGGTGGCACGGGGAGGCCCGGCCCGGGCCGCTGGTGTTGCTGCCGGTGACCCCGGGGCCGCGGCCCCCGTATGCGGAGCGTACGGGGCGGGCGGCTGGAGCGCGGCTCCCGATGGGGCTCGACGCGGCCGAGCCGGCGGCGCGCTGGGTCGCCGCGCTCGTGGCGGGCGACATCCTGCTCGACCCCGAGGGCGCATCCATCCAGCGCACCAGCGGCGCCGTGTTTCTGTCCGGCGACGGCGACGGCGGTCTGCTGAGTCGCCGCGCCGAGCTCGCGGCGCTGGAAGAGGAAAGCACCCGCCTGACCGCCCGCCGCAGCGAGCTGGACCAGGCCGTCGCCGCCGCGCAGCGTGCGCACGATGAGGCGGAGACTACGGTGGCCGAGGCGGCGGCGCGGCTGGAAGGCGCTCGCGTCGCGCTGCGCGAGGCCCAGGCGGGAGGCGACGACGCCGAACGCCAGCTCCAGCGCCTGGAACGCGAACGGACGGAGGCGGACGACGCATTGGCCCGCACGCGGCGCCACCTGGACCAGCGTGCGCGCCGCCTGCGCGAGATCCAGACGGCCCGGACCGCCGCGGAGCAGGAGCGCGCCGGTCTGGATGAGCGGGTACAGGCGCAGCGCCTGCTCCTGGCGGATCTCGAATCCCGGCAGGAGGCCGCGCGGGAGCGCCGGGTCCACTGGCAGGTGGAGGAGGCGCAGGTGTCGGCCCGGGAAACCGCGGCGCGCGAGCGGGAGCAACGGGCATCGGAGGCGCTGGCGCAAGCCGAGGCGGCCATCCGCCGGCTGGAGGCCGAGCTGGCCGAGATCATCACCGAAACCGCGGGGTTGGCGCAGCAGCGGGCCCAGTGGACCGACCAGCTGGCCGAGCGACGGGTGCAGGTGCAGCAGCTCCAGGCGGCCGCGCAGCAGGCGGAGACCGGGGTCGGTGCGGCCGAGGAAGCGCTGCGCGCGGCCGAGGCGGCCGTGGAGGAAACCCGGGCGCAGGTGTTCGAGCTCCGCGAGGAGGCTCACCGCCTCGAGCTCCGGGAGGCCGAGCTCGCCGCCCGGCGGCGAGCGTTGGTGGAGCGGGTGGAAGGCGAGTGGCGCAAGCCCATTGACCAGCTCCTCGCAGGCGCGCCCGAGGTCGCCGGCGACCCCGAGGCACTTCGGGCGGAGGCCGAGCGACTGGCCCAGGCCATCGAGGCGTTGGGGCCGGTCAACGCTCTGGCCCTGGAGGAACACGCCGAGGAGGTCAGGCGGCTGGAGTTCCTCACCGGCCAACGCGACGACCTGGTGCACGCGCGTGACGCGCTGCTCCAGGCGGTGCGCGAGATCGACCAGACCGCCCGCACCATGTTCCTCGAGACCTTCGCCGCCATCCGGGACCAGTTCCGGTCCGTCTTCGAGACCCTCTTCGAGGGCGGCGAGTGCGACGTGCGGCTGGCGGACGAAAGCGATCCGCTCAACAGCGACATCGAGATCCGCGCCGCGCCGCGGGGCAAGCGGTCCCAACGGATCCACCTGTTATCCTCGGGCGAGCGCACCCTGGTGGCCATCTCACTGCTGTTCGCCATCTACCTCACCAAGCCCAGCCCGTTTTGCTTGCTGGACGAAGTGGACGCGCCCCTGGACGATGCCAACGTCGCCCGGTTCGTGCGCCTGCTCAGCGAGTTCAAGTCGCAGACCCAGTTCATCGTGATCACGCACAACCCGCGCACGATGCAGGCCTGTGATGCCGTGTACGGCGTCACCATGCAGGAACCCGGCATCTCCAGCATCGTCGGCGTCCGCCTGGGCGAGGTCGAGCCGGTCTGAGCCCACCCTTCCGGGTGGGAACGCTGCTGGCGCTTTCCATCCTCGCAGGGGCCGCCGAGGCGCAGCAGCCCACCGTCTCCCCAGCGGTGGAGCGCCTTCTCCAGCGGGACAGCACCGTGGCGGTCTGGTTGTTCGTCCGCCCGGCCTACCCGCTGGAAGACGTGGCCGACGCCGTGGTACGCGCGGGCGGCACGGTCCGCCGGCGATCCGAATGGCTCCACGCGCTCTCCGCCAACGTTACCCGAGCGGCGCTGTCGGAACTGCGACGCGATCTCCGGCTCGAGCGGATCCAGCCGGTCGCCCGGTTTCGGCGGCCGCCCCTGCCTCCGCCGGGCGCGATTCCCCCGGTACCACGCGCCCCCCCCATCACCGCGCAGGACTCCCTCTACGGACCCTCGGCCATGCCCTTCCGGCGCTTGAATCTGTTCCCCTTGGTGGAGGATGGCCGGCTGGTGAGCCGCGGGTACCGCGGCGCTGGCGTCCGGATCGCAATGCTTGACACGGGCTTCGAAACCGATCACCCGGCGTTCGCGTCGGCCAAGGTCATCGCCCAGCGGGACTTCGTGTTCAACGACGCCGTGGTCAGCAACCAGCCGAACGACGCCGCGGGCGCCTCGCGGCACGGCACGGCGACCTGGTCGCTCCTGGCGGCGAACGTGCCGGGAACCTTGATCGGCATCGCACCAGAGGCCCAGTACATTCTGGCGAAGACAGAGGATGTGCGGTCCGAGACGCACGCCGAGGAGGACAACTTCGTGGCCGCGCTCGAGTGGGCCGCCTCGCTCGACGCCAAGGTCGTTTCCGCCAGCCTGGGGTATCTGGTTGGGAGTGACTTCGGCTACACCTTCAGCCAACTCAACGGCGATATCGCGGTGACCACGATCGCGTCGGACCTCGCCGCCCAGCGCGGTATCACCGTGGTGAACTCCGTCGGCAACGACGGCCCAAACCCGCGCACCCTCGGCACGCCGGCCGATGGCGACTCGGTCATTGCCGTCGGGGCCGAGGATTCCACCGGCACCCTGGCGGCCTTCAGCTCCCGGGGCCCCACCGCGGACGGCCGCATCAAGCCGGACGTCACCGCGCCGGGCGTCCAGGTGTGGGTGCTGGACACTCAAGCCGCCGGCGGCTTCAGCCGTCTCAACGGAACGTCCTTCGCGGCGCCGCTCATCGCCGGCGCCGCCGCGCTCCTGCGTGAGATCCATCCCCAGCTCACCGGCGTCGAGGTGGGGGACGCCTTGCGCCGCGCGGGGAACGGCGCCCCTCGACCCGACAACAACCGCGGCTGGGGACTCCCGGATGGGCTCACCGCCGCGACCTTCCCGTACGGCATCGTGGTCTCCAGCCCCAGGGATTCGCTCCTCACCGCGGTCACTCCAACGTTCGCCTGGAGTACCCCGGGCGTTCCCCCTTTCGGCAACCCCGTGAGCTACCGGCTGACTGTGTCTCGCGCAGACACCAGCCCACAGGTGGTGTTGCTCGACACCGCGCTGAGCTCCACCCAAGCGACGCTCGGCCTGCCCCAGCGTCCCGGGAGGCGGCTGAGCTTCGCCCTGCAAGCCCTGTCGGCGGATTCCGCGGTCCTCGCGTTCACTCCGGACGCCCAGTTCGTGGTGCCCGCCTGGGCGGATCTCCTCACGCTGGATGATCCGGGAGGCACTACCGTGCGGGACCCCCGCCCCACCCTCCGGTGGACGGCCCCGGCCGTCGTGAGCCCGCCGGGTCCCTTCACCTTCGACGTCGAGGTCTTCCGAACCGACAATCGGGAAGTGGTCATCCGGCGGACCGGGCTGGACACCACCGCCCACACCCTGACCAGCGACCTGGAGCTGAACACACCGTACCGCTGGCGCGTCGTGTCGCACCTGGGCTCCGATACGGCGACCACCGAGAGCCAGGGCGCGTTCGTGGTGGTGGACGGGAGCGTCCCCCCCGTCACCCTGCTGTTTCAGAACTTCCCTAATCCATTCCCCAATCCGGGCCTCGGCCTCTCGACCACCTGCATCTGGTTCGACCTCGCCACCTCCGGCAGCGTCCGGCTGGAGATCCTGGATCTGCGCGGTCACCGGGTACGCACGTTGATCCCCGGCGACGCGTTTCCCGACCCGCTGCCGGCGGGACGGTACGGCCGGCCCGGGGGCGCCGCGGGTGGGCGCTGCGACGCCAACCTGGAGTGGGATGGGCGCGCCGAAGACGACACGGTCGTACCACAGGGTGTGTATCTGGTGAAGCTGGCGACGCCGGACGGGACGTTCTTCAAGCGCATCGTGTTCCTGGGACTCCCGTGACCATGGAGTTGGTGGTGCTGGGCAGCGGCACGGTGGCGCCGTCGGCCCACCGCACGGCGCCGGCCCATTGGGTGAGCGCCGGGGGAGTCCGCCTGCTGCTCGACTGCGGCGCGGGAATGCTCCACCGCGCCGCCCGGCACGCGGTCCCGTGGCCCGACGTGACCCATGTAGCCGTGACCCACTTCCACCCCGATCATTGGGGCGAGCTGCCCATGCTCCTGTTCGCGCTCCGGTGGGGTACCCTGCCCGCGCGGAGCGCCCTGCTCCGGGTGATCGGACCGGTGGGTTTCCGAACCCGCATGACGGTCCTCGCGGGCGCGCTCGGGGACTGGGTGCTCGAGCCGGGGTATCCGCTGGAGCTGGTGGAGATCGCCGCGGGTGAGAGCCTGGAGCTGTCCGGAGACGTGCGGCTCGAAGCCTGGAAGACGCCGCACACCGACGAAAGCCTGGCCTACGCGGTGCGCGACGCCGATGCGCACCTGGTATACACCGGCGACACCGGCCCGAGCGACGACCTGGCCCGTTGGGCCAAGGGCTGCGATCTGCTGCTGGCCGAGTGCTCGCTCCCCGACAACCGCGCCATTGCGATACATTTAAGCCCTACCCAGGCCGGGACGCTGGCCCGTGCCGCCGGCGCCCGCCGCCTGGTGCTCACCCACTTTTATCCGGCGATCGAGGCGACTGATCCCACCTCGGTCGCCGCGCGCGCCTTCGGCGGCGAGGTGCTCGCCGCCAACGACGGCGACCGGTTTACCATCGGGGTGGATTGACGATGCTCGTGGTGATGCAGCACGGTGCGGTGGCCGAAGACGTCCAGCGCGTCGTGGATACGATAGAGGACATGGGCTACCAGGCTCGTCCCATGCCGGGCGCCCAGCGGACTGCCATCGGGCTGGTCGGCAACGACGGCCTGGTGGACGCCTCACGGCTCGCCGCCCTCCCAGGCGTGAAGGAAATCATCCACGTCACCCAGCCCTATAAGCAGGTGTCGCGCGAGTGGCAGGCGGAGAACACGGTGGTCCGGCTGCCGGGCGGGTTGGCCATCGGTGGGGACGAGGTGGTGGTCATGGCGGGCCCCTGCTCGGTAGAGTCGGAAGAGCAGATCCTGGCCGCCGCGCGGGCGGTGCGCGAAGCCGGCGCGGCCATTCTGCGGGGCGGCGCCTTCAAGCCCAGAA
>JACPAP010000005.1:2485-5244 GCA_016180765.1 Gemmatimonadota bacterium | reverse complement strand
GAAGCTCCCCGTACACCTTCCAGGGCCTGGGCCTCAAGGGACTGAAGCTCCTGGCCAAGGCCCGGGAGGAAACCGGGTTGCGGGTGGTCACCGAGGCGATGGACGTCGAGGGCGTGGCCGCGGTGGAGGAGTACGCGGACATCATCCAGATCGGCGCCCGCAACATGCAGAACTTCTCGCTCCTGAAGCGCGCCGGCCGCGCCCGGAAGCCGGTGCTGCTGAAGCGGGGCCTGGCGGCCACCATCACCGAGCTGCTGCTCTCGGCCGAGTACCTCCTGGCCGAGGGGAACCACGACGTCATCCTGTGCGAGCGCGGGATTCGCGGCTTCGACAGCAACATGACGCGCAACATCTTCGATCTGTCGGCCATCGCCGTGGTGCACGAGCTGTCGCACCTGCCGATCATCGCCGATCCCAGCCATGCGACCGGCCGGCGCGACAAGGTCATCCCCATGGCGCGCGCGGCCGTAGCGGCCGGCGCCGACGGCATCCTGGTGGAGGTGCATCCCCAGCCCGACCGGGCGCTGTCGGACGGGGCCCAGAGCCTCTACCCCGAGCAGTTCGCCCAGCTGATGCGCGAGATCCGGGTCATCGCGGAGGCCATTCACCGCCGTGTCGCGGAGCCGCTCCCGCTCCCCGTGGGCACGTGAGGCCGTCCCCGCTCCTGGGCGCGTTGATGCTCGCCACGGCGGGTGCGCCCCCTGCGGCCCCTCCGGCCCCACTTGCACCGCAGAGCGCCGACTCCGCGCTGGCTCGAGCGCAGCGCGCCTACGACAGCATGACCACGCTCAAGGCCGCGTTCTACCAGACCCTGACCAATCCCATGCTGGGGCGCCCGGAACACTCCCGGGGGGTCCTGTTCCTCCAGCCACCGGGACGCTTCGCCATGCGGTTCACCGAGCCCTCGGGCGACCGCATCGTTGCGGACGGACGGTGGCTCTGGGTTTACACACCCAGCAGCGTCCCCGATCAGGTGATCCGGCAGCCCATCCCCACCGCCGGCGCCAACACGCCGAACCTCTTCGCCCAGTTCGTGGACCGCCCGCTGGAGCGCTATCGCGCGAGCTACGTCGGCAGCGACACCGTGGCGACCGAGCCGGTGGACCTGGTCCGGCTGGTTCCCAAGGGGGATGATGCTCCGTTCCGGGAGGCGGTGATCGGGATCTCGCGCCGGGACGGGTGGATGTACCGGCTGTCGCTGGTCGAAGAATCCGGCCAGCGCCGCCTCCTCACGTTCCAGCGGCTGGACATCAACCAGCCGATTCCCCCCTCCGAGTTGCGCTTCACCGCCCCCCGCGGCGCGAGAGTCATCACGCCGGAGTGAGCGTGCGAGTCGCCGTCGGGACCAGCGGGTACGCCTACAAGGAGTGGAAAGGCAGCTTCTACCCGGAGAAGCTCCCGCAAGACCAGATGCTCCGGTACTACGGCGAGCAGTTCCCCACCGTCGAGATCAACAACACGTTCTACCGGATGCCATCGGAGAAGGTGGTGCTGAACTGGGCCTCTCAGGTGCCGGACACCTTCCAGTTCGTGCTCAAGGCCTCCCAGCGGATCACCCACCAGAAGCGGCTCCAGAACGTAGGAGAGGAGTTGGGGTACTTCCTGAAGACCTCGTCCGTGCTGGGGTCCAGGCTCGGCCCCACGCTGTTTCAACTGCCGCCCAACTTCAGGAAGGACATCACGCGGCTGGAGGCGTTTCTGGCGCTGCTCCCCAAGCGCTGGCGCGCCGCCATGGAGTTTCGGCACCCCTCGTGGAACGACGAGGACGTGTTCACCGCGCTCAAGAACCATGGCGTGGCGCTCTGCGGGGCGGACACGGACGACGAGGAGGCCCGAGTCGTGGCCACAGCGGACTGGGGCTACCTGAGGCTACGCCGCCCGCAATACGGCGAGGCCGACCTCGCCAGCTGGGCGCAACGCTTGCTGGCGCAACCGTGGCAGGAGGCGTTCGTGTTCTTCAAGCATGAAGACGCGGGCGCCGGACCTGCCCTGGCCAAGGCCTTCAGCGCGCACTGCTCACGCTGATCAGCTCTTTGGCCCACGCCGCGAGCGTGTGCGCCAGCTCCTGTAGCACGTCGTCCGCGCTGCGCGCCGCCCGTTTCGGCACGTGGAACGAGTGGTCGGCGTCGTCCACCACGTGGAGCGTGGCGCGGGCTCCGAGCCACTGGCAAACACCCCGGATGAGCCCCAGGTCCGCCAGGTCGTCCCGGGTCCCTTGAAGGAACAGCATCGGCAGCTGGACGTCGCTCAGGTGTGCCGCCCGGGTGTCAGCGGGCCGGTTGGGTGGATGCAGGGGGAAGCCCAGGAACGCCAGCCCTCGCACGGCCGGGAGCGGGCTCTTGGCCGCCGCGGACGACGTCATGCGCCCACCGAAGGATTTTCCGCCCGCGATCAGCGGAAGCTCGGGCGCCGCACGCGCCGCGGCCGTGACCGCGGACCGCACGGTCGCCTCTGCCACGTGGGGAGGATCCGGGCTTCGGCGACCTTCTTCCATGTAAGGGAACTGGTAGCGGAAGGTGGCGACCCCCGCGGCGCCGAGCGCGTCGGCTATCGCCTGTAGAAACGGGTGGCGCATGCCGGCGCCGGCTCCGTGCCCCAGCAGGTAGAGCAAGTCCGCCTGCCTGGGCCGCTGCAGCAGGGCCGACACCGGGCCCGCGCCGACTCCGGCGTCGAAACGCAGCGGAACCGGCCCGTCAGCCTCCGGCATCAGCGCTCCGGCTCAGGGACGCGCGCCACTCTCCCCACCCGCTGCTTCTCCT
>JACPAP010000005.1:0-2468 GCA_016180765.1 Gemmatimonadota bacterium | reverse complement strand
TCCTGCTGCACGTACCACTCGGCCTCCCGAAGCAGCGCCTGCGCGTCGTAGAGGACGCCGTCTTTGATGGTCCACTTCACCCCACCACGCCCGCTCAGCTGATCGCGCGGCATGGTCCCGTAGAACCCATATCCACGACCGTACAGTACTTTGAAGTTGTCGATGGGGTTCCCGTTGACCACGACCAGGTCCGCCACACAGCCGACGCGGATCCCGCAGTGCCGCTCCCAACCCAGCACCCGATACGCGTTGGTCGTCGCCACCTTGATCACGTCGAGGGGATGGATGCCGGCCTCTTGCATCAGCTCCAGCTCGCGGATCATCGAGAGCCCACCCGATTCGCCGTCGTCGCTGCCCGCGGTGAGGATCCCGCCCCGGCGGTGGAACTCGCCAACCCACTTCATCCAGATCTGGAAGTTCTGCTTCCAGTGGATCTCGTCCGACGTCTTCCATTCCCGGTGGAAGGCGCCGTGGACCGTGGAGTCCGGGCTCGCCACGAGCACGCTCGGGTGGATCAGCGTTTCGCGCCACGGCAACGTCTTGGCGCGGAACAGGTCCCGGTTGTCCTCGTAGACCACCATGGTCGGGTTCCAGTTGGTCCCATTGGCGATCATCAGGTCCAGCACCCGGCTCAGCCGGTCCGGGTGTCGGTCGGCCTCCGCCCACAGCTTTCCGGCGTAGCGGAACCGATCCAGTTCGTCCCAGTAGTTGTAGTCCGGAGGGAAACTCTGCGAGCCCGTAAGGGCGGCGTCCGGCACGCCATACCAGTGCTCGATGCTCCTGACGCCCGCGTTGGAGGCGACCACCGCATCCGTCTCCGAGACCTTGAGATCGGTCATCACCAACATGCCGAGGGCCTTGGCTTCGCTCGCGAGGGCGGCGAGCACGTCCGGATACTGACCCGGGCTCTTGCTCACCTTCACGCAGTCGGCGCCCAGCTGCTTGAACTCCCGCACCATGGCGCGTGCCTTCTCTGGCGTGTCCCCCACGTCCCACTCGCGCAGCGGCAAGGGCCAGCGCTGGCAGAGTACCAGCCGGGGAGCCACGCTCTGGTTGGCGGCGGACAGGCGTCGTTGTTCCACCATGTTCTTGATGCCGGCGCCAGTTCCCGCATCGCGCACCGTGGTCACCCCGTGACCCAGATACACGCGGTACACATAGTCCAGCGCGTTGGCCCCGAGCTCGCCGCCGTTCCTCGGCAGATGGGCGTGCATCTCCACCAGTCCCGGGATCAGGTACATGCCGGTCGCGTCAATGACTTGGTCGCCGGTGGGGCGCTGGAAGTCCTTGCCGTAGCCGGCCGCGTTGACCGGGTCCATCAAGACCAGGTCCACGATGGTGTTGCCTTCGATCACGATGTCCACCGGGCCCTCGGGCGGCATGGCCCGGTTACTGCCCGGTGTGCCGCGACCGCTGACGAACGTGACGTTGCGGATCACCAGCCGGTTGTAGCGCTCACCCTTGGTGGTGCCCAACGGAATGGACTCGTCGCCAGGAGCCCGCTCCTGGCCCGCCAGCGGGCCGCCGAGGCCGACCATCAGCACGGGGAACGCCGACATCCATCTGGAATGCATGGCCATCCTCTCCTTCTGCCGCCTCTGCGGCCTCTGCCGCTTCTGCCACCGCTGCCGCCTCTGCCGCTCCTGCCGCTTCTGCCGCCCTTCCGTCACCGCTTGTACTCCAGCGGGTGTTTCTTGAGCAGCTGGGCGTAATAGACCAGGTTCCGGGCCAGATTCTTCGCCATGGCGGCCGTGGCCGGGTTCTTGAGCCGCTTGGCGCGATCCTCGGATGGCGGGAAGCCCACTTCCCCCACCCAATAGGCGCAGCACTCGGGCGGCAGCGTGAAGCCCATCCAGGTGAGCACCATCATGATCGTCCCCATGGTGTGCAGGGCTCCGTCTTCAGAGCCCGTGATCACGAGGCCCGCCACCTTGTTGTAGAGCGCGCTGCGCCCGGATGCGTGGTACTCCTCGTCCAGCGCGTCCAGCCGCTCGATCACCCGCTGCATCAAGCTCGACCGCCCACCCCACCAGACCGGGGTGGTGAACAAGACGACGTCCGAGGCCTTGATCCGGTCCACCAGGCCCGGCCAATCGTCCTCCGGGGATTCCCGGAAGCCCAGCCCCACCGGGAGCCTCTGGTCGGACAGGCGAATGGTCTCGGAGGCCACCTCGCAGCTCGATCCCATGTTCTGGATCACCAGCTGCGTCAGCTCCTCAGTGTTAGAAACATCCGGCGCGTGCTTGAGCGAGGCGTTGAGTGCCGTGACCCTGAGCTTGGCGTTGCCGGGCATCGTGCACTCGATGTGCGGCTTGGTCTTGTACATGCGGCCTCCGGAGGGGGGAGAGAATGGTCGTCGGATGCCGCCGCGGCAAGCCCGTCCGTCACCGGCGGGTGGCGATGGTCACGATCTCGACCTGGTACCCGCGGTTCAGCATGCCGCAGGGAACAACCGCCCGGGCCGGCTT
>JACPAP010000004.1 GCA_016180765.1 Gemmatimonadota bacterium | reverse complement strand
GCCACCGACCCGGTGATCCGCCGCCGAGTCTTAAGAAACCCGCGCGCGCCCGCGATCATCCCCCAGCTCCAGGAGTTCGCCGCCGGTGGCATCCGATTCCACGCCCAGATCGTGCTGCAGCCGGGCGTCAACGATGGGCCGGTTCTGGAACAGAGCCTCGCGGATCTCTATGGGCTGGACCAGGCCATCTTGACGGTCGCGGTGGTGCCGGTGGGGCTCACCAGCTTCAGCCACCACGAGGCCGCCCGGGAGCCGGCGGAGGCGGAGTGTCGGGCCGCCGCGGAGACGGTGCATCGCTTCGGGGAGCAAGCGCTGGGCGAGCGGGGGCACCGCTGGGTGCACGGCTCGGATGAGCTGTACCTCAACGCGAACCTGCCGTTGCCTCCGGCCACATGGTATGGAGACTTCGAGCAAGTGGAGAACGGCGTCGGGAGCGTCCGGTACCTGGAGCAGCGGATCGCGGCCGCCGGGCCGCTGCCTGATCTCACCGGCCGACGGATCGGCGTGCTGACCGGCACCGCCATGGCGCGTCTGATGCCGCGGGTGCTGGAAACCCTCGCGGTCACCACGGGCGCGCGCTTCGAATTGATGGTGTTGGAGAACGACTTCTTCGGCCCCTCGGTCACCACCGCGGCCCTGCTCCCGGGACGCGCCTTCCATCGAGCGCTGCAGGGCAGGGGCAACCTGGACCTTGCCCTCCTCCCCGCGGAAGCGGTGAATGACGACGGTGTGTTTCTGGACGACCTCGGCTTCGATCAACTGGCCCAAAGCGTCCCGACCCGCGTCCGGCTGTCGTACGATTTCGCCGACGTCCTGAGCCAGGGGTTCCGGGTGTGAAACGCGCCACCGTCGCGATCGTCGGCCGGCCCAACGTCGGCAAGTCCACGCTCTTCAACCGGATCGTGGGAGGGCGCCGGGCGATCGTGGACCACCGCCCGGGGGTCACCCGCGATCGCCATTTCGCGCCGGTCGAGTGGGGCGGGCGGAGGTTCTGGCTGGTAGATACCGGGGGCTGGACTGAAGCCAGCGGCGACAGCCTCGAGGCGGCCATCCGGCGCCAGGTGGAGTTAGCCGTCCGAGACGCGGATGCCGTGCTCTTCGTGGTGGACACGCAGGAGGGTCCGCATCCGGCGGACGAGGCCATGGCCGGGGTCCTGCGGCCCTTCCGGGACCGGGTGCTCCTCGTCGCTAACAAGGCCGACGCGCTCCCCGACGATCAGTCCCACCATGCGTTCTACCGCCTGGGCTTTGGCGAAGCGTTCCCCGTTTCGGCGGCGGTGGGGAAGGGATCCGGAGACCTGCTCGAGAAATTAGTGCAGCGCCTCCCTCAAGACCGCGAGGAGTCCCCGCCGGACGCCATCCAGGTGGCCATCATCGGACGTCCCAACGTGGGCAAGTCGAGCCTGGCGAACCGGTTGCTGGGCGAAGAGCGCAGCGTGGTGGCCGCCGAGCCCGGCACCACCCGAGACGCCATTGACTCCCCCTTGCGGTACCACGGCCGGACGCTCAACTTCATTGATACCGCAGGGTTACGGCGACGATCGAAAGTAGTAGATGAGATCGAATTCTACTCGTCCCTGCGAACCGAACGGGCGATCGAACGGGCCGACGTGTGCGTCCTGGTGGTGGACGCCTCGCAGGGGATGCACCTGCAGGACCTGAAGATTGCCGAGGCGGTCTGGGAACAGGGAGCGGGGCTCATCATCGCCGTCAACAAGTGGGATCTTACGCCCGAGAAGGACACCGCCACCGCGCGACGGGGCGAGCAGGCAGTGGTGGAGCGCATGCCCGCGCTGGCGGCCGTTCCATTCGTGTATCTCTCGGCGCTCACCGGGCTCCGGGTGCGGCGACTGCCGGACCTGATTCTCTCGGTGGCTGCCGAGCGCTCTCGCCGCATTCCCACGGCGGAGGTGAACCGGGTGATGCGGGGGCTGGTCCAGCGCAATCAACCCCCGCAGCCGGCGGGTCGGGAGATCAAGATCTACTACGCATCGCAGATCGGCACCGAGCCACCGGATTTCGCGGTGGTGCTGAACCGGCCCGAGGCGGTCACCGAGGCGTACCAGCGGTTCCTGGTCAACGGATTTCGCGGGGCGTGGGGGTTCCTGGGCAGCCCCGTGCGCCTGAGCCTGCGACGTAAGCGGAGCAAGCGGTGACCCTCGCGCTCTGGCTGCTGGCGGCGTATCTCCTCGGGGCAATCCCCACCAGTTACCTGGTCGGGCGATGGTTCGGAGGGATCGATCTGCGAGAGCACGGAAGCAAGAACCTGGGAGCCACCAATCTCTACCGGACGTTGGGATGGCGATACGCCGTCCCTGCGGGCCTGTTCGACGTCGCCAAGGGGGCGATCCCGGTGGTGGCGTTCGCGCCCAGGGCCGGGAGTCAGGAATGGGTCCCCCTCAGCCTGGGCGTGGCCGCAATCATCGGTCACGTGTTCTCCCTCTTCGTGCGGTTTCGGGGCGGGAAAGGCGTGGCCACGGCCGCCGGCGCGGTGCTCGGCCTGGCGCCCCTGCCGCTGGCCCTGAGCGCGGTGGTGTGGGTCACCCTGGTCTGGGCCACCGGGTACGTCTCGCTGGCCTCCATGTCCGGCGCCGCGGCGTTTCCCCTCGCCGTGTGGCTGCTTCAGCCGGGCGACCCATACATCCTGGTGGCGGGCGTCCTCCTGGCCACGTTCATCGTCTTCACCCATCGCACCAACATTCGCCGGCTGCTCGAGGGACGCGAGGCCCGGTTCGGTCACCACGCGGCGCCGTGAGAGCCGCGGTCATCGGCGCCGGAAGCTGGGGCACGACCCTGGCCAACCTCTTGGCCCACCGAGGGCACGAGGTGCGGATCTGGGCCCGCGAGCCAGCGGTCGTCGAGTCGATCAACCGCGGCCACGTCAACGAACTCTACCTCCCCGATCGACCGCTCCACGCCGGAGTCGCCGCGCACCGGGAGATCCCAGAGGCGGTGCGGGGGGCGGAACTGATCGTCTCGGCCGCGCCGTCGCACGCGGTGCGGGCAGTGAGCGCCATCGTGGCGCAGGCGGTGAGGGGCCGTCCCATCGTGGTCAGCGTATCGAAGGGGATCGAGACCGAGTCGTTGGCCTTCATGTCGGCGGTGCTGGAAGAGACGCTGCCCGATCTCAGTATCGTGGTCCTCTCGGGCCCCACGTTCGCCCAGGAGGTGTACGACCGGCAGCCGACGGCCGTGGTCGCCGCCTCGAGCGATCCCACGGCCGCAGAGCTGGTCCAGCAGGCGTTCTCGACCGAGACCTTCCGAGCCTACACCAGCGGCGACGTAATCGGCGTGCAGCTGGGCGGGGCGCTCAAGAACGTCATCGCGCTGGCGGCCGGCATGCTGGAAGGGATGGGCCTGGGGCATAACCCCCGGGCCGCCCTGATCACGCGCGGCCTGGCTGAGACCACCCGCCTGGGTGAGGCACTGGGCGCGGAGGCGGGGACGTTCGCCGGGCTGGCGGGGATGGGCGACCTGATCCTCACGGCGACCGGCCAGCTCAGCAGAAACCGCTCGCTCGGCGTGGAGCTGGGGAAGGGGCGCCGCCTCGCAGAGGTCCTGGCCGAACGGCGCACCGTGGCCGAGGGCGTGCACACCGCGCGCGCAGCGGTCGAGTTGGGGCGGCGGACGGGCATCGAGCTCCCCATCGCTGCAGAGGTCTCCCAGATCCTGTTCGGGGGCAAGTCCCCTGGGCGGGCCATGGCCGACCTCATGGAGCGCGAGTTGAAAGCGGAGCAGTGGCGATGACCGTATCGAGACCGGTCCAGGAGTTCTTTTCCATCGGTGACGTCTGCCAGCTCACCGACCTCAAGCCCCACGTCCTGCGCTACTGGGAGAGCCAGTTCCGGTTTCTCAATCCGGCCAAGAACCGGTCCGGCAACCGCGTGTACCAGCGGCGCGAGATCGAACTGATCCTGCTGGTCAAGCACCTGCTGTACACGGAAAAGTACACCATCGAAGGAGCACGGCAGCGGGTGGACGAGTATCGGAGAACCGGAACCTTGAAGGCGCAGGCGCGGGCCGCCCTCCAGCACGAGACCGTGGAAGACCTCACCCATCAGCTCCGGGCCATCCTCGACATCCTGGACGGCAAGACCCCCGTTGAACATCCTCGTCAGTAACGACGACGGGATCCTGGCACGCGGCCTGGCCCTGCTGGCTGACGTGTGCCGCACGGTCGCGAGCGTCACCGTAGTGGCCCCCGACCGGGAGCAGAGCGGGACCAGCCATTCGCTGACGCTCGCCCGACCGCTCCGGCCACTCAAGCGGCCGGACGGCTCCTTCCAGGTGGACGGCACCCCCACCGACTGCGTGCTGCTGGCACTGGGGGCGCTCCTCGAGCAGCGGCCGGACTTCGTGTTCTCAGGCATCAACCACGGGCCCAACATGGGGGAGGACGTGATGTACTCCGGAACCGTTGCGGCGGCCATGGAAGGGCTGTCGCTCGGCATCCCCGGCGTGGCGGTGTCCTTCGCGGGCTCCGGACTCGAGGTCATGGAGAGTCAGCGACCCTGGCTCGAGCGCCTCATCGGATCGGTCGTCGGGGTCCGGGAGTTTCCCAAGGAGACGCTGCTCAACGTCAACCTGCCTCCGGTGCCGGGCGACCAGATCAAGGGCATCCGGGTGACGACCCTGGGGAGCCGCGTGTTCTCCGAGTCGCTCATGAACACCAAGGACCCATGGGGTAGACGCATGTACTGGATCGGCGGCGGCCAGATCTCCTGGTCGGGGCGCGAGGATTCGGACTTCATCGCCGTGAAGGACGGCTACATTTCCGTCACCCCGTTGCACGTGGACCTGACCAACTACGGACTGCTGGAAGTGGTACGCGAGTGGAAGCTGGGCGAATAGCGGACACCTACGCCGGGTACCGGGCCCGCCTGGTGGAACGGCTGCGGGAGCAGGGGATTGGCGACCTGGCCGTGCTGCGGGCGTTCGGGGAGACCCCGCGGCACCTGTTCATCCCGGAGGCCCTGCGGGAACGGGGGTACGAAGACACGGCACTCCCCATTGGCCGAGGGCAGACCATCTCGCGGCCCCTCACGCATGCCATCTCCCTGGCAGCGCTCTCCCTCCGGGGCCGGGAACGAGTGCTCGAGGTCGGTACCGGGTCAGGGTACCAGGCGGCGTTGCTGTCTCACCTGGTGGCCCAAGTGTTCACCATCGAGCGCTTGACGCAGTTGGCGGACCGGGCCAGGGAAGGGCTGGCGCGGGCGGGGGCCCGGAACGTCACCGTCCTGGTGGGCGATGGGTCGCTGGGATGGCGCCCGTACGCCCCTTACGACGCGATCGTGGTCTCCGCGGCGGCTCCCAGCGTCCCGCGGCCGCTCCTGGACCAGTTGGCCGACGGCGGCCGCCTCCTGATGCCGTTGGGCGACCGGGAGTCCCAGGAGCTGGTCCGCATCACCCGCCGAGGCTCGGCATTCAACGATGAGCGCCTGTCGGCTGCCAGCTTCGTCCCCTTGGTTGGCCGCCACGGCGTTTCCGATGTCCGATATCCGATGTCCGATGTCCGAGAGACACCGGACCCGGGACATTCGGACATCTGACATCGGATATCGGACATCGCGGATGGTCAGCAACTTCATCAACTGGCTGGTCGAGACCATCTTTCAGCTCGGCTACCCGGGCATCGTGCTGCTCATGGCGGTGGAATCGTCGTTCTTCCCGCTGCCGTCCGAGCTGATCATGCCGCCCGCTGGCTACCTGGCGGCCCAAGGCCGGATGAACGCCGCCTGGGCGGTAGTGGCCGGAACCGCGGGAAGCGTGTTGGGGGCGCTGTTCAATTACTTCCTGGCCCAGAAGCTGGGCCGGCCACTGTTGTACCGCTATCACCGCTACCTCTTGGTCTCGCTATCGTCTCTGGAGCGCTCCGAGGCCTTCTTTCGGCGCCATGGGGAGATCGGGACCTTCCTGAGCCGCCTGCTCCCGGTGGTCCGGCACCTGGTTTCGCTCCCTGCCGGCCTGGCTCACATGCGGCTGGATCGGTTCGTGGGGTACACGGCGGCAGGCGCGGCGCTGTGGTGCGTCATTCTCACGGCCATCGGTTGGTACGTCGGACGGCACGCGGCGGAGCTGGAGCGGGAGGTCGTCCAGCGCTACAGCACTGTGGCCACCCTGGTTCTGCTCCCGGCCATGGCCGTCGCGATCGCGATCTACGTGCTGCGTCGGCGGCGCCAAGCGCGATCCGGAGCGTAGCCGTGGCTGCGGCTCGATGGCTCATTGCCGGGGAGGTGCAGGGCGTCGGTTTCCGATGGTTCGCCGCTCGCCACGGGCAGAGCCTGGGCCTACGGGGTTGGGTTCGCAACCTGCCGGATGGCCGGGTGGAAGTGGTCGCGGCTGGTGAGGAAACCCAGCTGTTGGAAATGGCGGCGCGGCTGCGTGCCGGCCCTCGCTTCTCGCGAGTGGAACATGTGGAAAAATCCGATATTCCACATGAGATGGTTAACGTTAATTCGTTTGAAATCAGATAGTTACATACTTCACGGAGAGGTGCCTGCAGAGTTAACACCGAATGTGAAGTCTCCAGAGACCAGGGACACGTCCGCCGATCGACGCTGCCAACACCGACCGAAGACATCACATATCTGTGATGTTGAAAACCGGAGAGCGCGACGTGGACTCTCTGAGACGAGCGCGAGCCCGTCCCACCCGCTTCGTCAGCGTTTTGTCAGGGACACCGGCATGGTTAAGTTGTTCTCGCGCCAGCCCCTGTAGCTCAGGTGGATAGAGCAGCGGTTTCCTAAACCGTTGGCCGGGTGTTCGAGTCACCCCAGGGGCATTGACGGATGCCCAAATGTCGTACCGGGAACGCAGAAGTAAGAACAGCGAGCTCACCTTCCTAAGGAGCGCAGGGCACCAGAGTGGGAACTCCAGCACGCGTAGCACAAGGCGACGTCCTCTCGCAAGCCATCGAATGGGTGCGGCAGAACCGGCGGGCGGTGACCGCGACCGGCGCCGCGGCGGTGATCGTGGTGGGGGGCGCCTGGTTCGTGGCGTCCGCCAAGGCCCGCAAGGAAGGGTTCGCTGCGCGGGCCCTGCGGGACGCTCAAGCAGCCGTGGCCGCAGGCAACGTCCCGCTCGCTACCAACGACCTCTCACGGCTGGTCGCCAGCTACCGAGGCACGCCAGCGGCGGAAGAGGGCGTCATTCTGCTAGGGCAGCTGCGACTCATGCGAGGCGAACCGGACTCGGCGATTGGAGAACTCACCAGCTTCACGCAGTCCGGCCCGAGACCCAGGTTTCAGGCTGCGGCGTACAACCTGCTCGGGGCGGCCCTGGAGCAGCGGGGACGCTTGGCTGAAGCGGGAGAAGCCTACCAGAAGGCCGCCGCAGCGTGGCCCTATGACTACCTACGGGCTCAAGCGCTGGTCGATGCGGGGCGCGCGTTTCGGGCCGGTGGAGACACGGCCCGCGCGGCGGCTGCCTACCAGCAGGTGCTTCGCGACTACCGGGAAAGCCCAAGTGCACTGGAGGCTAGGCTGAGGCTCGGCGAGATCCGGCGAGGCGAGGCCCCGACATCCTAGGCCCTGGTGTAGCCCCCTCGACATGACCAGCCCGCCGATGCCACCATCCCGACACCGTCATTCGAGCGTACTGCGTATAATAGATGTTATGTTAATTACCGGCTAACACCATTGTGGACAATTAGCCGAGTGGTCCTACCCCACGGTTTGTAATCCGTTACTGGGCCGTCGCTTGGCTGATGGACCAGTGTGGACGTCGATGGGGTCAGCCCATGTCACCCAGGATTGCCCGGAACACCAGGCGTCCCTCGCCGATGAGCGACGCCCCGCGCACCTCGGGGCCCGCGGGCGTGCCGGAGACCCGCAGGAGTCGGCCCGAGGCGGTCTGGACGTCGAGCGGGAGGCTGGCGTGGCCGGAAAGGGCCAGGACGCTCGCTGCAGCCACGGCCCCGGTGCCGCAGGCCAAGGTCTCGCCCTCGACCCCCCGTTCGTACGTCCGCATGGCCCAGGCGGGGCCGCCAGTGTCACCGCCGCCCCCGCCCCGACTGACGAAGTTCACATTGGCCCCGGGAGGCCCCAGGGCCGGGTCAAACCGGAGCGCCCTCCCCCGCTCCATGATCGGCACGGCGGCAACTTGGTCCACCAGGACCACCAGGTGCGGGACTCCCACGTGCACCAACCGAGCTTCCCGCTCGCCGGCCTGTAGCCTCACCTGAGGGGACCAGAACTGGGTCACGTCCCCCAGCAGCAATTCCGCGCGCTCCCCGTCGCCTTCGACACAGCGGCTGCGGTAGGCCCCGGCGTCCGTCTCCAACACCATCCCGTCCGGCTTGACCAGCTCGAGGTGAGCGGCGATTCTGGTGGCGCAGAGCGCGCCGTTGCCGCACATGGCCGCTCGGCCACCGTCGTTGTTGAAGAAGTGGAAGCGGACCGCGTCCGGGACCGAGCCTGGCTCCACGACGACGAACCCGTCTGCCCCGACCCCCGTGTGCCGATCGCAGACCGCCCGGATCCGTTCCGGGGGCCACGCGGAAAGCTGCGACGCCCGGCCGTCTACGAACACGAAGTCGTTGCCCGACCCGCTCATCTTGTAGACGATGGTGCCGATCACAGCCGCCTCAGCAGCGCCAGCAGTCGAAGGCGCCAGACCATCCAGATGGCCTCCCGGACGATGGCTCCCGACATCTTGGAGGTGCCGTCCGCGCGATCCACAAAGACAATCGGGATTTCCCTGATCCGGAATCCCAGCCGCCAGGCCCGGAAGCTCATTTCGATTTGGAATGAGTACCCATTGGAATGCACCGCTCCCAGGTCAATGGCCTCCAGCACCCGCCGGCGAAAGCACTTGAAGCCTCCGGTGGCATCGTAGAGCTTGAGCCCGGTCACCCAGCGCGCGTAGATGTTGGCGCCGTAGCTGAGCAGCAGGCGGCTCATGGGCCAGTTCACCACCGTCGCGCGGCGGTTGAGGTACCGAGAGCCCAGGACCAGGTCGGCGTCCTGGATGGCCGCCAGGAACGCCGGCAGGTGCTTGGGGTCGTGCGAGTGATCCGCGTCCATCTCGAACACGTAGGCGTAGTCGCGCGCCAGCGCCCACCGAAACCCCGCCACGTACGCCGTCCCCAGCCCCAGCTTCCCCTCCCGGTGGAGCACGTGGACGCGCGGATTCTCGCCCGCCAGCCGGTCTGCGATTACCCCGGTACCATCCGGGGAGTTGTCGTCGACGATCAGGACCTCGAGCCTGGGATCCTGCTCCAACACGAGCGGGACGATCTGCGCAATGTTGGTGGCCTCGTCGTACGTGGGAATGATCACCAGGGCCCGCTCAGCCACGCCCCTCCTCCCGGCGGTCCCGGACGCGCCCGTACGCTGTCGCCCCGAGCAAGAGTACCAGGGTTGTCAGGGTGATCACCCGCCCCAGAGCGTAACTGGAAGACTTAAACTCCAGCTCCACCACCCGGGCGCCTTGGGTCAGCGGCACCGCCAGCAGCGACATCTGGGCCCGCACCACGGAGGCCGGCTGCCCATCCACCCGGGCCTGCCATGCGGGATAGTAATTCTCCGACACGAAGAGGTACCCCGGTGCCGGCGCCGGCGTTTCCAACTGGAAGCGGTAGGCCCCCGGACGAACCTCGGTGGCCTGCACGGTCAGGGAAACGGTGTCGGGCAACGCCGTCAGGGAGGAGACTCCCACCGGGGAGTCCTCCGGCACCAGGAGCAAGCGTCGAGGATCGAACCGCGCGTCGATCAGAGTGGGCACGACCTGTT
>JACPAP010000003.1 GCA_016180765.1 Gemmatimonadota bacterium | reverse complement strand
CGAGGCGTCCAGCGTGACGTGATAGTCCGGCTGCCAGCTCACGCCGCCGTTGACGGTGAACCGGTTACCGGTGAAGTACCCGCCGCCGGACACGCCCACGTTCCCCGACAGCATCCGTCCTTCGCTCGCCTGGTAGCTGGCCGAGGCTTCGCGGAAATGGTAGTCGGCGGCGGGGATCGCGATGCCGGTGCGGACCTGGAAGGTTTGCTCCAGCAGCTCCCGGCGGTCGTCGTAGCGGAGGTTCAACACCCCGCCGTCGCGGAACGTGACCCCGAACCCCAGCGTGCCGTCCCAGGTCTCGCGCCCGCCGCTCAAGTTGGTGACGTAGTCGGCCTCGGCGAAGGGGTTGATCTCCAGCACCCCGGCGACCGGCACGCGCGGGTGCGCGCCGAAGGTGCCATACCAGTGCCGGATACCGCGGCGGCGGACGAAGCCCATGCCGGGGTTGAACTCGTCGCCGGCATAGCGAAACATCCCGGATGCATCCCACAACCGGTCCCGCCAGCCCACGGCCAGCCGTCCCGCCTCGCCCCCGGTGCCGGGCCGGCGCGTCAGCGCGACATACGAGGTAAGGAACAGATACTGCGCCGCCCGCATGTTGAGGTCGGCGCCCAGCGCGCGATTGTAGGCGTCGCTGGTGTCGCCTGTGGTCTGGCGGTTGGTGACCAGGAGCCCTACGTCCGAGTTCCGTAGGACATTCCGGCGGAGGCGAGCCACGCTGAAGTTTTCCGCCGCCCCGCCCGCGAACGCCTGGGACTGCACGTCGAGCAGGCCGAACTCCAGGTTCTCGGCCCGGCCGGTGAGCCGGGCCCCGCCCCAGAGCGGCACCGGCCGCCCGCTCCGGAGGCCGATAGTCCGCGAGTGGAACAGCGTAAAGTCGCGGAGCGACGCCCCGCTCCGGGGCGCGCCCGGCGCCGTCACGTCGCCAAAGGTGAAGGTCCCGGAATTCTCCAGGAAAAACTCGCGCTGCTCGGGGAAGAACAGCGGGAACCGCGTGAGGTTCACCTGCTCCTGGTCCACGTCGGCATCTGAAAAATCCGTACGGAAGGTGAGGTCCAGCGTGGTACGCGGCGTGATGCCCCACTTCACGTCGCCGCCGGCATCGGCGCCGTACCCGGTGTCGATCGGCACCGGGGTGGTCCCCACCGGGCTCGGCGCCAGCGTGACGTGGCGCCCCAGCATGAACGGCTTGACCCAGAGGTTTTGGGCTTTCGGGATGCGCGGCAGGTCGAGGAGCGTGCCGGCCGCGGACATCAAGAAGATCCGGTCGCGGCGGGCCAGAGGGGCCCAGTAGGCGACCTCGTTCTTGCGGCGGACGCGGCGGCTGAAGTTGACCCCCCACGACTGCGGTGCGCGGGTGGGATCAAAACGTAGGGTGTTCCACGGGATGGCCATCTCCACGGTCCAGCCGGAGTCGTGCACCGTGGTCTTCACGTCCACGATCCCGTCCCAGCCGTAGTCCCGCGACGTGCCGTCATTGAAGGTCTGCCCGTCCTTGAGGCCGCCCCGCGGATTCACCAGGAACAGGAACGAGCTGCGGCGGTCCAGGAAGGTGTCCAACCCCACGCCGAAGGCGTCCATGTCCTCCGAGATCACGCCCGGGTAGTCGCGCTCGATGGTCTTGGTGATCCAGCCGCGCCGCGGGTCGGAGTCGTAGCAGATGGCGCTGATGTAGAGCCGCGCGTCGTCATAGACCAGCCGGACCTCGGTGCGCTCGGTGGCGGGCGCTCCGGTGCTGGGCTGGGCCTGGATGAACTCGGTGATCGGCACAGCCGCCCGCCAGGCCGGCTCGTCCACGCGACCGTCGATCTCGATCTTCGAGGTGGCCCGGATGGCGCGGGTCTCGGGCCGGGGCATCTTCTCGGGGTCGAGGATCGCCGCCGCGTTGTCCTGCGCCCGAGCCAGGGCGGCGAGCACGGCGGTGGCAACCGTGGCAAGCAGCAGGGGGCTTCGCATCGGCCACCAAGTTTATGGGCGCGAGGCGGGGCCGGAAGTGGTGAGGGTGGCCGGTAAGCGTTGGCCGGTCCGGGCGGCGGCTTGCCTAGTGCGCCTCTACTCCGATGATGTGTGGACTCCCGAGCTGCTGCAGCGCGTCCCGCAGCGTGTTGGGGGTCATTTTCTTGCGGAGCCGGACAGCGTACTCCAGCACCACCACGCCGTCAGCCTCCGGCACCACGCCGCTGAAGCGCCACTTCTTGAGTCGATCGTCCAGCACCGGCTCCACCGTGGCCCGCGCCTCCGTTGCGTTCCGGGTTCGCACTCGGAGCAGGACGTCGAAATCGGGCTCCGGCTCCTCCTCGGAGTCCGGCGCCGCCTGGCCTCTCCGCTTACGTGCCCGCTCGGCGATCACATCCAGCTGCTCGGGGGACAGCGACTTGAGGATCTCGTCATCCAGCTTGGTGATGAAACCAGTGCCCCGGCCCGCAAACTGCCGCGCCGCCTCCAGCCGCTGCTCCGCGATCCCCCCCTCGAACACCGCCGAGGTGCGGCCAAAATCGGTGTACCACAACGCCAGGATGATGGTGTTGTAGATGAGCGAGATGGCCAGCGCCACGGGCGGCGCCACCGCGGCGGCCAGCCCCACCGCGGTCGCGACGAAGATGTAGACCGCGTCCTTGCTGTCCTCCAGCGTGTTGCGGAACCGGACCGCCGCCACGATCCCGGCCAGGCTGAACGCCAGGGCCAGGCTGTTCTTCACCAGCACCACCACGCCGCCCACCACCACCGCCAGGATGATCAGCGTGTGGACCACCGACTGCCGGAACCCCTTCTTCTGCCGGGTGAGGATGTAGAGCCAGGCGACGGGCAGGGTGAGGAGCGCGGCCACCACCATGGCCACGGCCGCGCTGTACATCTCGGCGACCGGCCCCGGGCCAGCTTCGGCTGCCGCCTGGAGGCCGGACCGGCCGAATTCGAGGCCTGGCACATTGGGGCCGGCCGGTTCGAGCAGCAAGGCCCGGCCGGGTTCCGGCAGGTATCGCCAGACCAGGGCCACCAGCCCGAGGAGGACCAGGTAGTACCCCACGGTCCTCGCCGCCAGGTTATCCCAGAGCCGGCGCAGCGGGCCCCGCCGCCTGGCCATCAGTTCCTCCGGTCGCTTGCTCTCCACCCCTAAGGTGCAACAGGCGAGCCGTGGCGGGAAGAGTGGTGTCCAATTGCGGGGCGGGCACGCAGATTCAGGTCACCGGCCACTCGCCCCGATGGAGGTGCCCAATGGCCACCCGAAAGGAGTTCTCGGTGACGATGGAGAACCGTCCCGGGACCCTCGCCCGAATGTGCGCACAGCTGGCGGAACGGAACGTCAACATCGTGGCTTTGATGTCCATTGAGGTCGGGGGGAAGAGCCTGGTGCGAATGCTGGTGGACAAGCCTGCGCCTGCCGTCAAAGCGCTGGACTCCCTCGGCTACCAGTACACCCAAGGGGAGGTGTTGACGGCCGCGGTGGCCAACCGGCCCGGGACGCTGGGAAAGGTGGCGAAGGCGTTGGGAGAGGGAGGCGTCAACATCAACTACGCCTACCTCGGCGCCGAGGGCGAGGGCCAGCGGCACCTGCTGCTGGTGCTGTCCGTGTCGGACACCGAACGGGGGAAGGGGCTGGTGAAATGATGCCCGGGGGCGCATATCTTACCTGCCAACTCCTCCCGGACCAAGAGCTTATCACGTGACTGACCCCGGCGATTCGTTCCGCGCGGCGCTGGCGGACCGGTATGTCGTGGAGCGCGAGCTGGGAAGCGGCGGGATGGCCACCGTCTACCTCGCCCAGGATCGCAAGCACCGCCGCAAGGTGGCGGTCAAGATCCTGAAGCCCGAGCTGGCCGCGCTTATCGGGCCGGCGCGCTTTCTGCGCGAGATCGAGATCGCGGCCAAGCTGGCCCATCCCCACATCCTGCCCCTGTACGACTCGGGAGAAGCGGAGGGCGTTCTCTATTACGTCATGCCGTACGTGGCGGGCGAGTCGCTCCGCGAGCGGCTGAGCCGGGAACGGCAGCTCCCGGTGGACGACGCGCTCCAAGTCGCCCGAGAGGTGGCGGACGCGCTGGAGTACGCGCACCGGCACGGCGTGATCCATCGGGACATCAAGCCCGAGAACATCCTGTTGCAGGAACGTCATGCGGTGGTGGCGGACTTCGGGATCGCGCGGGCGGTGAGCGCCGCGGGTGGCAGCCGCCTGACGCAAACCGGTCTGGTGGTCGGAACCCCGGCGTACATGAGCCCGGAGCAGGCCACGGGCGACCCGGCCGACCATCGGAGCGATATCTACGCGCTGGGCTGTGTGGTCTACGAGATGCTGGCGGGGGTGCCGCCCTTTGTCGGTGCGACGGTCGACGCGGTCCTGGCCCGGCGTCTCACGGATCCGGCGCCCCCGGTTCGCACCCTCCGTGACCTGGTGCCCCAGCACGTGGACGGGGCGATCCAGAGAGCGCTCGCCCGCACCCCTGCCGACCGGTTCCCGACGGCGGCCCAGTTCCTCGAGGCCATCGCCCGGGTTCCCGGAGAGTCGCCGCGGCGCGGGTGGCGACCCTCCCCGGTCGTGATCGCAGCCGCCGCCGCGGCGCTGGTCCTCGCGGGGGGGTGGGCCCTCGTCAGCCGGTGGTCCGCGCCGCCACCGGCGCCGTTCCCGCGGCTTGCGGTGTTCCCGTTTGCCGTGCGCGGGGCGGGAAGCTTCGCGTATCTGGGAGAAGGCATCGTCGATCTCCTCACGCGCAACCTCGACGGTGTCGAGGGGGTGCGAACCATCGACCCGGGGACGGTGCTCCTCATGGTCGCGCACGACGGCTCGGCGGTGGTGGACGCGGGACGCGCGCGGGCCATCGCCCGGCGCGCCGGCGCGGGGCTCTACGTGCTCGGCAGCGTCCATGTGATCGGCGGAGGGCTTCGTCTGCAGGCGCAGCTGCATGACGGCGCGCCGGACGCGTCGCCCGAGGCGGTCGCACAAGTGGCCGTGGAGGGCGATACCACCGAGGTGTTCGAGCTGGTGGATCGTCTCGCGGCGGAACTCATGGTCACGCGGCGGCGCGGTCCGGCGGAGCGGTTGAGCGAGACCGCCGCGCTGACCACGCGCTCGCTCCCCGCGCTCAAAGCCTACCTCAACGCGGAAGCCGTCCTGCGGGCCGGCGGCGGCAACCCGGGGCTCGACTCGGCCATCGCGGGCTTTCAGCGGGCGATCGCGGAGGATACCTCCTTTGCGCTGGCGTATTACCGGCTGGCGGTGGTGGCGGGATGGCGGGGCCGTCATGAGCTGGCGGGGTCCGCCACGGCCCGCGCGCTGGCGTCGGGTATCCGGCTGTCCGAGCGCGACCGGCGCCTGCTGGCATCGTACGCTGCCTACCGGAGCGGAACGGTCGCGGCCGCCGAGGCTGGCTATCGCTCCATCCTGCGGGATTATCCGGACGATCTGGAGGCCGACTTCCAGCTCGCCGATCTCCTCTTCAATTACAACGCCCTGATGGGACGGCCGCTGGCGGAGTCTCGGGAGATCTTCGACCGGGTCCTGGACCTGGATCCGGGCTTCCTCTGACCCATATGACCCATGTGGGACCTCGCCGTGCGCGAGGAAGATTACGAGGCCGCCGACGCGTTTGCCCGGCGCTACCACGGCACCCCGCCGCTCAGCATGCGCCTGCTGGTGGCCCTTGCCCGAGGAGACTCGGCGGCGAAGGCCGAGCTCCTCGCGGAGGCGCGGCAGGCGGAGAACCGCCAGCTCCAGATCGCGGCGCGGTTCGTCGCGACGTACCTGGGGGATCTCGTGCTGGCCGAGGAGTTGGCACGGCTGGACCTCCAGTGGCGGCGGGGACCACCGCTTCGCGCAGACGCACAGCTCTTGCTCGGCTGGCTCGAGCTGGCGCGGGGACGGTGGTCGGGCGCGCGGGCCGAATTCACCCAAGCCGCCAGGATGGAGGGGGCCGTGGACGTTCCGGTCCACCGAGCCATCGGGGCGACGCTGCCCCTGCTCGCCGTGCCGCGCGCGGATCTCGTAGCCATTCGCGACGAGGTCTTGCGCTGGAACGGGTCCGCGCCAGGAGGTCCGCCCGGGCTCGCTCTGGCGCTGCGGCCGCATCTGCGTCTGTACCTGCTGGGGCTGCTCAGCTCCCGCCTGGGCGACGAGGACGCCGCCCGTCGGTACGCGGGCGAGCTGGAGCGCCATCCCGCGCCGGCGCCCGGCGCGGCCATCGGGCGGGATCTGGCGCGGACCGTACGGGCGGACGTGGCGTGGCGCAGGCAGCGCCCCGCCGAGGTGTTGGCCATCGTCGACTCCTTGGAGGTGCACGTGCCCCTGGAGCTGGTGGCCGTGCCGCGCTTCGTCAACCTGCGCGGGTACACCCACGAGCATGCCCGATACTTGCGGGCCGCGGCGTTGCAGGCGGTCGGGGAGGATAGGGAAGCACTGCGCTGGTTACAGACCGGTTTCCTGGGGGCGCCCAACGAGTTCGCCTACTTTGCGCCGCTTCATCTCGGGCGGGGAGAGATCTACCAGCGGCTGAGCGAGCCTGAGAAAGCGGCGGAGGAATACGCGCGCCTGGTCAAGCTGTGGGAAGCGTGTGATCCGGAGCTGCGCGCGGTCGTGGACGATGTAAGAGGGCGGCTCGGCCGGCTGACCGCGGGCGGGGACGTGCCTGGACGCTAAGGACGCTCAGCCCAGAACCGTAGTAACACCCTTACCTGCCCAGCGTCTGGCGACCCGTTGCTCCGTGGGCGGATGGGTCGAGAACAGGCTGATGATTCCCTGGCCGGCGAACGGCTGGACGATGCGCCGTGGAGATAGCCGCCTGGGGGAGGGGGGAGCGGCACCACGGTGCGCGAGGCGAAGACGATCTCGGGGAAACTGTCCACCCGGAGCGTCTTGGTCCGCATGGTCTCCGTGATCTTGGGGATGTCGGCAGAGTCGGCCTCGGGCCCGACGCGAAGGCTGTCCGTCAGCACCCTCACCATGACCCGGGATCGGCCAACGTCCCTGGGAATGTAGACCACCGTCCCACTGAAAGCGTGGGCCCGGGGCTGGTGCTGTCCGTGTCGGACACTGAGAAGGGTAAAGGGCTAGTGAAGTGATCGGCACGGGCTCTTCCCGCGGTCCGGCGGAAGCCCAGCGGCCGGCGCTACCGCCTGCCCGGCTCACGTCGTAGGTTGCTAGGAGAGTTGCGCGGAGACGTCCCTTTGCGGCTGTACCTGCTTGCGGTGCTCGTGGCCGGTGTGGCGGTGCTCGTCGCCGGTGTGGTGGTCCAGCCTGCTTGCGCCCAGGGCGGCGTGGTCTATCGGGTTCCCGTAAGCGGGGTGATCGAGTTAGGGCTCGCGCCGTACGTGCAGCGCGCGCTGCGCCAGGCCGACGCCGCGGGGGCTCGGGCGGTGATCCTGGACCTCGAGACGCCGGGCGGCCGGGTGGATGCCGCGCAGCAGATCGTCAAAGCGGTCACGGCGACCCGGGTTCCGGTACACGCGCTGGTGAACACGCATGCCTGGAGCGCCGGCGCGCTGATCGCCCTGGCGGCGGACTCCATCTACATGATCCCCGGCTCGTCCATCGGGGCGGCGACGCCGGTCAGCGGGGCCGGCGAGAAAGCCCCGGAAAAGATGGTGAGCGCCATGCGCGGCGAGTTCCGCGCCCTGGCGGAGCGCCGCCGGCTCGACCCGCGGCTGGCCGAAGCCATGGTGGATGAAGACATCGCGATCCCGGGCGTGGTCGAAACGGGGAAGCTTCTCACCCTGACCGCCGGCGAAGCGGTCAACCTCGGGGTGGCGGCGGCCGAGGTGGAGGGATTCAGCGGCGTGCTCGAGCGGCTGGGACTGGGCGACGCCGAAGTGATCACCCCCTCCATCAATTGGGCCGAGCACCTGGTCCGCTTCCTGTCCCATCCGCTGGTGGCGCCGCTGTTGCTCTCCATCGGCGTCCTCGGCCTCATGATCGAAATCAAGACGCCGTCGTTCGGATTCGCGGGCGTTACCGGCTTGCTAGCGCTCACGGCATTCTTCGGGAGCCATTTGATCGTCGGCCTGGCGGGGTGGGAGGAAATCATTCTCCTGATCGCGGGGCTGATCGCGCTGGGCATCGAAGTGTTCGTGACGCCGGGCTTTGGCGTGGCGGGCATCCTCAGCATCGTGCTCATCGGCGCCGCAGTCTTTCTGGCGCTGATCGGCCACCTGCCCACCTGGGGTGACGTGGCGCGGGCCAGCGGCGTGCTGATGACGACCACGATCATCGTCATCGCCGCGGTGTACACCATGGTCCGGCAGCTTCCCGCCAGCGCGCGCTGGACCGGGATCTTCTTGAAGACCGCGGCGGACAAGGCCACCGGGTACGTCTCGGCGCCCGCGCGGGCGGACCTGGTGGGCGTCGAGGGCGTCGCGGTCACCGACCTCCATCCGTCGGGCATTGCGATCATCGCTGGCGAGCGGCTGGACGTGGTGTCGGAAGCGGGCTTCACGCCCAAGGGGGCGCGGGTGCGGGTGGTTCGCTCCGAGGGCTACCGGCATGTCGTCGCTCCGGTGTGAGCCGAGCTCGTCCAGGTTCGCCCGCGCTGGTCAGCGCTCGTCTGCTTATCCCCTAGCCGAGGATTCGTCGCATGCGTGACCTCTTCGAGTTGGCGCCGTGGCTGCTGCCCATCCTGTTCATCCTCGGGGCGATCCTCCTCGTCGGGATCGCCAGCTTCGTTCCGGTCCGGCTGTGGATCGAGGCTTGGGCGGCGGGCGTCTCGGTGGGCCTCACGACGCTCGTCGGCATGCGGCTCCGGAAGGTGAGCCCCGCGGCCGTCATCCGCCCGCTGATCAACGCGACCAAGGCGGGGCTCACGCTGGGGACCGACGGGCTGGAGGCGCACTACCTGGCGGGCGGCAACGTGGACCGGGTGGTCAAAGCCTTGATCTCGGCGGACAAAGCCGGGATCGATCTCACCTTCCAGCGGGCCGCGGCGATCGATCTCGCCGGCCGCGACGTGCTGGAGGCGGTGCAGGTCTCGGTCAATCCCAAAGTGATCCAGACCCCGAAAGTGGCGGCGATGGCCAAGGACGGCATTCAGCTCATCGCGCTGGCGCGAGTGACGGTGCGTGCCAACATTCACCGCCTGGTGGGCGGCGCGGGCGAGGAAACCATTCTGGCCCGGGTCGGGGAGGGCATCGTTTCGACCATCGGCTCCTCCGCCTCGCACAAGGCGGTGCTGGAGAACCCGGACAACATTTCCAAGACCGTGTTGGCCAAAGGGCTCGACAGCGGCACCGCGTTCGAGATCCTGTCGATTGACATCGCCGACGTGGACGTGGGGAAAAACATCGGCGCCGAGCTCCAGACCGATCAGGCGGAGGCCGACAAGCGGATCGCGCAGGCCAAAGCCGAAGAGCGGCGGGCCATGGCGGTGGCGCTGGAGCAGGAGATGAAGGCCCGTACCCAGGAGATGCGGGCCAAGGTGGTCGAGGCCGAGGCCCAGGTTCCGCTGGCGATGGCGGACGCTTTTCGCCAGGGTCACATGGGCGTGATGGATTACGCCAGCCGAGGCCCGCGCCGCGGCGCGAGGTCCGGCCGGTGCCGATGGCTCGCCCGCAGGAGCCAGCCGGGGGGGCGGGCCAGGCGTCCGGACGGGACACGACGGTGGCGGACCTGTACGCCATCCTGACGGGCGAACGGCCGCCCTCGGATGAGACGGCGGAGTCGTGGGAAGCGTCCGCTGAGGCCGCGGCGGCGGAGCCACGGTCCCTGGAGCAGGTGGAGGGGCCCGAGGCCGTTTCCCTGGAGACGCTCGAGCCGGCGGGGGAGGTCTCCCACCGGCGCTTCTACGAGAAGTACGTCGCGCCGGAGCAACCTGCGGCGGCGGCCGCGCCCGGCAAGCCGCGGGTGCCCCGGCTGCGGCAGGCGATCCTGTGGCGGGAGATTCTGGGACCGCCCAAGGGATGGTAAGACTCGCGCCGGCGCGCTATCCAACCCCTCGCCCGACGACGCTCTCCCGGCCTCAGCAGCCCGTCGTGGGCTTGGGAATCGGCTCCAGTCCCGCGTTGCCGAGTAGCCGTGTGCCGCTGCCCGAGATGGTGACCGTGCTGCAGAAGCCGTTGTTGAGCAGCGCGCCGTTGCTGCCCGAGAGATCGAAGGTACCCACCACTCGGCTGAACGACATCCCGAAATCGCTTCCGGGCACGCTGAGGTTCCCGGTGATCCGCGCGCCGCGGATCCGGTTGGCGCTGCCCCCCACCGTCACGTTGCCGCTGAGCGTCACCGAGCCGCCCTGGCTGCCCTCGCCGAACAGGGTCACGTTGCTCCCGCTGAACTGGAGGTCGCCGGTGTAGGTGCCCGCCTTGAAGAACACGATGGTGTTGCTCTGGGACAGCGCGTCGTTGACCTCGGCGAGCGACATGGATGGCGCGATCTCGACCACGGTGCCGCCGAAGGCGTACAGCACGTTGGCCATGAGCTGCGCGGTGTTGCCGCTGAGCGCCACCGCTACCTCGCGGAGGTCCTGGTCCGCGATGCTGACGCTCACCTGGCCGCTGGCGCCGCCGCCGCTCAGCGACATCGTCTTGGTCCCCGCCGTAATAGGACTCAGCACCACCACCCCGTTGGCATCCGTGGACCCGGACGGGCCGCCCGCCACGGAGACGTTCACGCCCGATCGGGTGGTGCCCGGGGTCGGGACGGTCGCCTCGTTGAGATCGTTCACGATGGGGTTCGCCAGGACCACGAACGTCGTGACCCCGAACGGCACGTCGGTGGGGCCGGTGCCATCGCCACACGCTAGAGCGGCGAGCATAATCAACAACACTGCGTTGCGCTTCATAGTCTCCTCGACGAGATACCTCGGCCTAAAGCCTGGTTACCGGGGACCACGAGGGACAGTGACCAGGATCACATTCCGCGCCCCGACTTACCGTCCCAGCAGCCTCGCGACCCGCTGTTGCGTGGGTGGATGGGTGGAGAACAGGCTGATGATCCCCTGGCCCGCGAACGGCTGCACAATGAACAGATGCGCCGTGGCCGGGTTGGCCTGGAGCGGCAGCTGCTTGGAGGCGACCTCCAGCTTCCGGAGCGCGTCCGCCAGGCCCTGCGGCGAGCCGGCGATTTCGGCGCCGCCCCGGTCCGCGCCGAACTCGCGGGAGCGGGAAATGGCCGCCTGGATCAGCATGGCGGCGATGGGTGCCACGATCGCCGTGGCCAGCAGCGTGAAGATCCCGCCGCCGCCCCGGTTGTCCCGGCCGCCCAGGCCGCCGAAGATGGCACCCCAGCGGGCCATGTAGGCCAGCATCATGATCGCCGCGGCGATGGTGGCCGCCACCGCGCTGATCAGGGTGTCCCGGTGCTTGACGTGCGCCAGCTCGTGGGCCATCACGCCTTCCAGCTCGCGCTCGCTCAAGTTGGCGATGATCCCCTCCGTCGCCGCCACCGCCGCGTGCGCCGGGTCCCGCCCGGTGGCGAACGCGTTCAGGGCATCGGTGGGGATGATGTAGACTTTCGGCATGGGGAGGCTGGCGCGCTGCACCAGCCGCGCCACGATCCGGCTGAGCGGATGCTCGGCTCCCACTTCCTTGGCCCGGTACATCCGCAGCACCAGCTTATCCGAGAACCAGTAGGAGCCGAAGTTGAGCAGCACCGCGAAGACGAAGGCGACGATCAGGCCCTGTTGTCCGCCCACCGCCTGGCCGACGATGAGCAGCAGGGCGCTCAGGAAGCCCAGCAAGAGGGCGGTTTTGGCTGTGTTCTTCATGGCAGCGTCCGTCGTGCGTTATGGGTTCCGGGTAATTCTACACCGATCCTGGGCCGAGTGCGCCCCCCCGGCGCTGGTGGACCACGGTGGCAGGCGTTTCGTGACGCAACCGCCGGCTCCGTCTCCCCAGCGGGGCGGTCGAGGAAGCCATGGCTAGGAAGAGAGGCGCCGCCGGCCGGCCATGGTTTGCCGCTCACCAACCGCGTGCTGGTTGCGTGGAGCTGGTTACTGGTTCTTGGCGTTGACGAAGTCCTCGTCGTGCGGGTTCCCGCTGGTGTTATTGAACGGCGTGGTTTCCGCGGCGGTCAGGAGCGCCTTTCGGGCGTTGAGGAACGCGTTGCCGTTGGGACGCTGGGGCTTGGTCTTCAGAAACAGCGCGACGGTGCCGGCCACGTGGGGCGAAGCCATCGAGGTTCCGCTGATGGTCCTGGTGCCGCCGTCGTTCCAGGTGGACAGGACGCTCACGCCGGGGGCCGCCAGAGCCACCGGCGCCGAATTGTTGTTATTCACCAGCCAGCTGGCGGCGTTGTCGCCCCAATTGGACCAGCTGGGCCAATCCTCGGTGCCCCGACCGCAGAGGTTGTCGGACACGCTGCAGCTCACGGCCGACACGGCCATGGCTACATCGTCGAACGCCGCCGGCGCCGTGTTCTCGGCGTCGTCCCCGGCGTTGCCCGCCGCCACGGCGAATACCACTCCGACGTGCCGAGCCTGGCACATTGCCTGGTGCTCGGCGTCGGAACCCGTGAAGCTGCCGTCGTCGTGGCAGGTCCCGGTCTTGGAGCCGCCTCCGCCCAAGCTCATGTTCGCTGCCGCGGCCTGACGACGGGTGGCTACCTCGTTCGCGGTCCAGTCGATCCCGCTGATGATCGCGGAGCCGAAGCAGAACCCGGACTTGTCGCACACCTTGACGGCGTGGAGCGTGACCTCCGCGGCGACGCCCACGACGGCCGTATTGTTGCCCTTGATCGCGCCAATGGTGCCTGCCACATGTGAACCGTGCCCGTGGTCGTCGTCCCACGGCTGCTTGCAGGTCATCGGTCCCCCTTTGCACGACATGAAGGAGGCGCCGTTGCCGAGGTTGGCCGCGAGATCGGGGTGGTCCGAGTCGATCCCGGTATCGATCACGTACACGTGGATGCCGGTACCCTCGTTGGCGTTTTCGGCTGCGCCGATGCGCTCGACGCCCCAGGGCACGACTTCCCCACCAGCTCCACCGCCGCATACCGGGCAACTGTCCTGCACCTGGATGGTGAACACCCGGTCCCGCTGCACGTATGCAACCCGCGGATCCGCCGCCAGCGCCGCCAGCTGATCCTCGGACACGGTCGCGGCGAAGCCGAACAGCGCGGTCCCGAAGGTGCCTGTCGCCGCCACGCCGAACTCCCGGGCGATCGCGGCCGCCGCCGCTTGGTTTGCCGCGTGACCGCCCGGCGCCAGGCCGGCGCTCAGCACCACCACCACATCCACCGCGGTCGGGCCACCCCGGGCAAACCGGGGCCCCTCGGTTGGAAGCGGAGCGTCGCCCTGACACGCAACCAGCGCAAGAACGCTAAGCGTTGCGAGGCCTCCGGCATATCGCCTCATACCGAACCTCCTTCTGAATCGTCTCCGGCTCCGCGGACCGGCGGGCCAAGCGGGAGCCCATGGTCCGAGCATAAGCGGCGTTTATCACGACGCGCGAGGCCAAGGGCCTCCGCTTTGAGGCGACATTCAGGTGCGCGCCACGGGCGCGGAAGGGCGATGGCGCAGGGCGAAGGTCAATAC
>JACPAP010000002.1 GCA_016180765.1 Gemmatimonadota bacterium | reverse complement strand
GGGGCTCGAGCTTCGATTTCATCCAGATCCGGATCGCCAGCCCGGAGGAAATCCGGGGCCCCAGGGACGCCAAGGAACGCGAGCGCCTGGAGCTCCAGGGCCAGCGGTACTGGTGGTCCTGGGGCGAGGTGACCAAGCCCGAGACCATCAACTACCGCTCGTTCAAGCCGGAGCGGGACGGGCTGTTCTGCGAGCGCATCTTCGGCCCGGTGAAGGACTGGGAGTGCCACTGTGGCAAGTACAAGCGCATTCGCTACCGCGGGGTGGTCTGCGATCGCTGCGGCGTCGAGGTGACGCTGTCCAAAGTGCGGCGCGAGCGCATGGGACACATCGAGCTGGCCGTGCCGGTGGCCCACATCTGGTTCTTCAAGACGCTGCCCAGCCCCATGGGGAACCTGCTGGACCTCACCCTGCGGGACCTGGAGCGGATCATTTACTACACCAGCTACGTGGTGATTGACCCGGGCGAGCAGGACGTGGAGTACCGGGAGCTGCTGGATGAGGAGCGCTACCTGGAGCTGCGCCAGAAGGCCAAGGCCGAGGGGGACTCGGCGTTCCGGGCTGACATCGGGGCGCCGGCGGTGCGGGAACTGCTGAACCGCCTGGACGTGGACAAGGTGGCCGACGAGCTGCGCAAGGCGGTGGCCGTCGAGACCAGCCAGCACCGCAAGAAGCAAATGCTCAAGCGGTTGAAGATCGTGGACGCCTTCCGCAACTCCGGCGATCACGGGGATCAGCGGAACCATCCGGCGTGGATGATCTTGGACGTGGTCCCGGTGATCCCGCCGGACCTCCGGCCGCTGGTGCCGCTGGACGGCGGGCGGTTCGCCACCAGCGACCTGAACGATCTCTACCGCCGGGTGATCAACCGGAACAACCGGCTGCAGAAGCTGATTCTCCACCGGGCCCCCGAAGTCATTCTGCGGAACGAGAAACGCATGCTCCAGGAAGCGGTGGACGCGCTGTTCGACAACGGGCGGCGCTCCAAGGCCATCCGGGGCCGCGGCAAGCGGCCGCTCAAGTCGCTGTCGGATATGTTGAAAGGCAAGCAGGGACGCTTCCGGCAGAACCTGCTGGGCAAGCGGGTGGATTACTCGGGCCGCTCGGTGATCGTGGTGGGGCCGGAGCTCCGCCTGCACCAGTGCGGGCTGCCCAAGACCATGGCGGTGGAGCTGTTCAAACCGTTCATCATCCACAAGCTGGTGGACAAGGGCATCGCCGAAACGGTCAAGCGCGCCAAGAAGATCGTGGAGCGGGAGAGTCCCGAGGTGTACGAGATCCTGGAAGAGATCATTCAGGACCACCCGGTGCTCCTGAACCGCGCCCCCACGCTGCACCGCCTGGGCATTCAGGCCTTCGAGCCGGTGCTGGTGGAAGGGAAGGCCATCCGGATCCATCCCCTGGTGTGCGCCGCGTTCAACGCCGACTTCGACGGCGACCAGATGGCGGTCCACGTGCCGCTCTCGTTCGAGGCGCAGACCGAAGCGCGGGTGCTGATGGTTTCCAGCAACAACGTGCTCAAGCCGTCGGATGGGCGTCCGGTGGCCGAGCCCAGCCAGGACATGGTGCTGGGTTGCTACTTCCTCACCAAGGCGCCGGCGAACTTCGCGGAGGCGGTCAAGACGTCGCCGCACGTGGCGTCGCTGGCCGAGGTCGAGATGGCCGCGGCGACGGGGCGGCTGGACCATCACTCGCCCATCTGCTTCTGGTATCAGCCGCCGCCCGAGTCCGGAGAGCAGCGACCCGGCTGGGTCGAGACCACCGTGGGCCGGGTGCTGTTCAATAGCATCCTCCCGCGGGTGCTGCTCGCCCAACTGGGGTTCCGCAACGAGGTCATGAAGAAGCGAACCCTCTCCGAGCTGGTCTTCGAATCGTACCGGCGGGCGGGGCTGGCGGAGACGGTGCAGTTCCTGGACCGGCTGAAGGAGTTCGGCTTCCGGTACGCCACCATGGGCGGCGTGTCCATTGGCGTCGAAGACCTCCAGATCCCGGCCGAGAAAGCCGAGCTGATCTCCGACGCCACGGCCCGGGTGGAGCGGTTCCAGCGGGCCTACGCCACCGGACAGATCACCTTCGGCGAGCGGTACAACAAGGTGATCGACGCCTGGACCCACGCCAACAACGACATCGCGGAGGCGATGGTGCGCGGGCTGGGTCGCGCCCACGGTGGCTTCAACCCCGTGTTCATGATGTTCGACTCCGGGAGCCGCGGCTCCCGGGACCAGATCCGCCAGTTGGCCGGCATGCGGGGCCTCATGGCCAAGCCGCAGAAGAAGCTCACCGGCGGCATCGGCGAGGTGATCGAGAGCCCCATCAAGTCCAACTTCCGCGAGGGGCTCACCGTGCTGGAGTACTTCATCTCCACGCACGGCGCGCGGAAGGGTTTGGCGGACACGGCGCTCAAGACGGCCGACGCGGGCTACCTCACGCGCCGGCTGGTGGACGTGGCGCAGGACGTGACGGTCACGGAAGAAGACTGCGGCACCATCCTGGGATTGGAGATGTCGGCCCTGAAGGAGGGCGAGGACATCATCGAGCCCCTGCGCGAGCGCCTCGTGGGGCACGTCGCGGCCGATGACGTCTACGACCCGCACGAGCTGGACCAGCACGGCGATCCCAAGCTGCTGGTGGCCGCGGGCGGGCTGATCGACGAAGAAGCCGCCGCCGCCATCGAGGACTCCGGGATCGAGGCGGTGCGGATTCGCTCGGTGCTCACCTGCGAGGCGCGGCGCGGCATCTGCCGCATGTGCTACGGCCGCAACCTCGCCACCATGGAAATGGTGGACGCGGGGGAAGCGGTGGGAATCCTGGCGGCGCAGTCCATTGGCGAGCCGGGCACGCAGCTCACGCTGCGGACGTTCCACATCGGCGGCACCGCCGCGCGGATCGCGGAGCAGACCTCCCGGAAGACCAAGCTGGAAGGCGCCATCAAGTTCGGGGAGCGGCTCCAGTTCGTGGAGCTGCCGGACGGCTCCAACATCGTGACCGGGTACGACGGTGAGCTGGTGCTGCGGGACCCCGACGGCAACGTCCGCTCCCGCTTCCAGGTCCCGTTGGGGGCCACCCTGGCCGTGAGGAACGGGCAGAACGTCAAGCGGGACGACCTGCTGTTCACCTGGGACCCCTACACCACGCCCATCATCAGCGACGTGCCGGGCAGGATCCGCTTCGTGGACATCGTGGACGATGAAACCATCCGCGAGGAGCTGGACGAGCTGACCGGCCTCCGCCAGCGGGTGATCGTGGAAGACCGGGAGAAGCGGCTCCACCCCCACATCGAGATCATCCAGAAGAAGGGCGATCGCGAGCGGAAGGTGCGGGACTACGTGATCCCGGAGGGGGCGCAGCTCACGGTGGAGGACGGCGGCGACGTGCACGGGGGCCAGATCCTGGCCAAGATCTCGCGCGAGGCGTACAAGACGCGCGATATCACGGGCGGGCTGCCGCGGGTGGCCGAGCTGTTCGAGGCCCGGCGGCCCAAGGACCCGGCCACCATCTCGGAGATCGACGGGGTGGTGAAGTTCGGCGAGATCAAGCGCGGCAAGCGCGAGATCTTCGTGCAGCCGGAGCAGGGCGAGCCGCAGCTGTACGAGGTCCAGGCTTCGAAGCACCTGCGAGTCCACGAGGGTGACCGGGTACGCGCCGGTGACCGGCTCACCGAGGGCCCGGTGAACCCGCACGATATCTTGAGGATCAAGGGCCCGCGGGCGGTACAGGAGTACCTGGTGAACGAGATCCAGGAGGTGTACCGGCTGCAGGGTGTCAAGATCAACGACAAGCACATCGGCGTGATCGTGCGCCAGATGCTCCAGAAGGTGCGGGTGGTGGATCCCGGCGACACCGACTTCCTGGAGGGCGAGGCGGTGGACCGGTTGACCTTCCGGGAGAAGAACGATCGGGTGGTCAAGAAGGGCGGCAAGCCGGCCACCACCGAGCCCTTGCTCCTGGGGATCACCAAGGCGTCGCTCACCACCCAGTCGTTCATTTCCGCGGCCTCGTTCCAGGAAACCACCCGGGTGCTGACCGACGCCGCCATCAAGGGCTCCAAGGACGATTTGCTGGGGCTCAAGGAGAACATCATCATCGGCCACCTGATCCCGGCGGGCACCGGCATCTACCGGTACTCGGAGATCGAGGTGACGCCGCCCGAGGGATTCGAGCCGCCCCCGCCGCCGCCGGAAGAGACGCCCGGCGCCCCGACGCCGTTCATTTCGCAGCCGGTGACGGCGGAGGCCGAGGGGGTGGAGGCGGAGTAGGACCGGCCACTTTCTGCCCATTCGGCTGGCGCAAGGAGGCAGGAATCCGGCGCGACATGCTGTCCATGGTGCGCCAAGCGCTGGGCGACCGGTACACCGTGGAGCGGGAAATCGGTCGCGGCGGCGCGGCGAGGGTCTTCCTCGCGCAGGACCGCGAGGGCAGGAAGGTCGCGCTCAAGATCCTGCACCCCGAGCTGGCGCTGAGCGTGACGGCGCAGCGGTTTCTCCGGGAAATCGGCATGCTGTCCAAGCTCCAGCATCCGCACATCGCGCAGATGCTGGACTCCGGGGAGCTGGATTTCCTGGTCTACTACGCGATGCGGTACATCGAGGGGCAGAACCTCCGGATCCACCTTGACCGGGCCCGTCGCCTGTCCCTCGCGGACACCGTCCGGCTGGCGTGCGACCTGCTCGACGCATTGGCCACCGCCCATCGCGAGGGCATCGTGCATCGCGACGTGAAGCCCGAGAATGTGGTTCTGGCCCGCGAAGGGGCGGTCCTGCTCGACTTCGGGATCGCCCGGGCGATCGCGGCGTCCGGCACCGAGCGGCTCACCCGCTCCGGCTTCACCGTGGGGACGTCCGCGTACATGAGCCCGGAGCAAGTGAACGGCAGTCTGGAGATCGACCACCGCAGCGATCTCTACTCGCTCGGCTGCGTGCTCTTCGAGTGCCTGGCCGGGAAGCCTCCCTTCCACGATCCGCTGGAAGAGGCGGTGCTCAAGATGCACACGGTCCGGCCCGCCCCGGACGTGCGCCGTACCCGTGAGGACACGCCCCGACCCCTCGCCGACGCCATCGGGCGGGCGCTGGAGAAGGAGCCACGGGACCGGTGGCAATCGGCGGGCGAGATGCTCGATGCGCTGGCCGCGGTCAGGGCGTAGCGGGGGCCTTCGGAATCTTGGCGCTGGCCGCCGCCCCCAGGATCTCCATCCCCCGGAACAGGTGTCCGAGCCGGACGTTTTCGTTCTCGGCGTGCTGGTTGTTGTCGTGGTTCACGATAGGGATCACCACGAACGGCTGCTGGAGAATGTCGGTGAACACGTAGGCCGGGCCACTGCCCCCCATGGTTGGCACGACCACCGGCGCGCCTAGCCCGGTGCTCCTGAGGGCCTCGATGACGGCCTGCGCCACCGGTTGGTCGATCGGCGTGCGCCCGGCTGGGTAGCCCTCGGACCACGTCAGCTTGACCAGCCGCGGCGTGTTGACCCGGGTCGCCGAGTCCGGATCTTCCCGCACCACGGTGTAGCCCTGGCGCTCGATGTGGCGCCCCAGCTTCTCCACCTGCCGCTCCGGCGTGTTCCCCGCCACCAGTCGAAGGTCCAACTCGGCCACGGCGACGTCGGGCACGAGGGTGCGCGCCTCGGGTCCCACGAACAGGCTCCGCATGCCGCGAAGGTTGAGCGACGGGTGGGCGATCAGCTGGTGCCGGGTGCCGCCCCTCCCATCCACTGCGCCGAGCTGGAACTGGAGCCGCTGCTGCTCGTCGTCGTGGGGGAACTCGGCCAGCGCCCTCTGGTCCGCGTCGCTCAGGGGGATCATGTCGTCTTCCCAGCCTGGCACCAGCACTTCGCCGCTCGGGCCTTTCATCGAGGCCAACAACTGAGCCAGGCGCATCGCGGGGTTCGGCGCCCAGTTGCCGTAGTGCCCGGAGTGAAGCGGACGGATGGGTCCGTATACGGTGAGCGTGACGCCGGCGATGCCGCGGAGGCCAAAGAAGGCCGAGGGCCGGCCCGATTCGTGAATGGGCCCATCGGCCATCACGGCGAGGTCGGCTCGGAGCAGATCCCGGTACCGGCGCGCGGTCTCGGCCAGGTACTGGGACCCCGCTTCCTCGTCGCCCTCGAAGATGAACTTGAGGTGGTTGGGCGGGGCGACGCCGGCGGCGTTCCAGGCATCGAGCATCTGCATGAGAGCGACGATGGGCGACTTGTCGTCGCTGGCCGAGCGGGCATAGAGCCGCCAGTCAGGATTCACCGTGTCCGAGGCGCCCGGCCATTGAGCGACCACGGTTCCCCCGGCCTCGATCGCCTTGGTCCGGAGCACGGGCTGCCAGGGGTCGGTCTGCTGCCAGCTCGCCGGGTTCACCGGCTGGCCGTCGTAGTGGCAGTAGAACAAGATGGTCGGCTTGGACGGATCGCCGATCTCCCCGAACACCACCGGCTCCGCGCCGGTCTCCAGGATCTGGGCTTTGGCTCCCCGCTGCTCCAGCATCGCCACGAGGGCCTCGGCGTTCCTCCGGATGTTGGGAAGGTTGCCGGCGACGTTGGTGAGGCTCAAGAAGTCGCGCAACTCGGCCACGATGGCGCCCTGGTGGGCGTCACGGTACGTGCGGATGGCCGCGAGCGGGTCTTGGGCAAGAAGGGGCGCCGCGGCCGGGGCACTGACGGCCCATAGATAACCGATCCAGCGTTTCATAGTCGTGGGTTCCCTAGTGCCGTTCCAACTTGTTGCGCCTGGGGTTCGCGAGTAAGCAAGCTAATAGGCGGAACACGTTGGAACGGCACTAGCCGACGAGAGGGTTTCGAACCCGGAGTTCAGGAAAGCGCGTGAAGTCCCGGTCGGCAGTCCAGAGTTCGTCCACTCCATGGTGCAGGCAGAGCGCCGCGATCCGGGCATCGTGAACCTGCGGTCCCACCACGCGACCGCCCCGGCACAGGGCGGCCAAGCGGTCCCAATACCCCGGCGATTCAGCCAGCAACACGAGACTCGGGGACTCCTGCCAGGCCGCCACTTGTTCCAGGGCTGCATCGAGCGGCGTGGGAGGAGACCAGATCCGCGGATGAGTAGCGATTGCCAGGAACTGGTGCAGGCAGGGCCAAGGCACCGCCCACTGCGCCGCTCCCTCCGCCAACTGCGTCACCGGCCGAAGCGCCGCCTCGTGCCAGGTGGCGTCCTCGCGGTGGGCGTATACCAGCACGTTGGTGTCGAGCGCGATCACCCGCCCCGTCCCTCGTAGATGAGCTCGCGCACCTGCTCCCACGAGCCTTCGCGAACCCCGCTCTGAACCCCGGAGCCGGGGAAGCTGGCCGGCCGCAGGCGGAACCTGGTGCGGCTGGCGCGCTCCTGGATGAGGCGGCGCAACGCTTGCTCGATCAGGCCCCGCACGGTGGTGCGCTGCTGGGCTGCCAGCCGCTTGGCCTCGGCCAGCAGCGAATCGGGAATCTCTACGGTTGTCTTCATATGTCTAACCGTATCGTCGCGGCCATAGAGATGTCAAGGCCCGGCAACGCGGTGGGAAGGTGGGTAGCCTGGCGGTGGTGCATGGGTTGGTCTGACGAGGGCCGGCAGGTGGCAGCGCGATGGCTGGTCGGGATTGACCTACCCCCGGTCGTCTTCTACCTTTCCCAGGCTCCGGCGACCAGGAATTGATCCAGGTCACAGAGCCCTTTTTTCATGCCGGTTTTCCGGAAGGTTATGCCGACGATCAACCAGCTCGTCCGCTTCGGGCGGCGAGACGTGGAAAAAAAGGAGAAGGCCCCCGCGCTCCGGAGCAATCCGCAGAAGCGCGGCGTATGCACCCGGGTGTACACCACCACGCCCAAGAAGCCCAACTCGGCCTTGCGCAAGGTGGCCCGCGTGCGGTTGACCAACAGCCTCGAGGTGACGAGCTACATCCCGGGCGAGGGGCATAACCTCCAGGAGCACTCCATCGTGCTCATCCGAGGCGGCCGGGTGAAGGACCTGCCGGGGGTGCGGTATCACATCATCCGGGGGACGCTGGACGCGGCGGGGGTGACGGACCGGAAGCAGAGTCGCTCGAAGTATGGCGCCAAGAGGCCCAAATGAGTCGCCGGCTCAAGTCGATCAAGCGGCATATCCCGGCTGATCCGCGCTACGACAGCCAGACGGTGTCGAAGTTCATCAACAACGTGATGGCCCGCGGGAAGAAGTCGACGGCTGAGGGGTTGGTCTACAAGGCGATGGACGTGATCGAGCAGCGCACCGGGCAACCGGGCGTGGCGGTGCTCAAGCAGGCGTTGAACAACGTGAAGCCGGTGCTGGAGGTGAAGAGCCGGCGGGTGGGCGGCGCCACCTACCAGGTGCCGGTGGAAGTGCGTCCCGAACGCCGTACGGCGCTCGCCACGCGCTGGATTCTCCAGTACGCGCGCGAGCGCAGCGAGAAGACGATGGCGGATCGCCTGGCCGCGGAAGTCGTCCTCGCCTCGAAGGGCGAGGGCAACGCCATCAAGAAGAAAGAAGACACGCACCGGATGGCGGAGGCGAACCGGGCGTTCGCCCACTACCGGTGGTAGGCCGGTGAGACGTAAGAAGTAAGAGGTGAGATGTGACGGCAGGCCCGGCGTCCTTCTCACGTCTCACTTCTCACCTCTCACATCACCTTAGATCGACAACTTCGGGACCCTGCTTCAAGGGATCCCACGTCGCAGGGGAGAGTCCCCGGACGGTTGCGGAGCGAGACCTGCCCTCTGGGTGACGGTCGCCCCGCTTTTTGACTGCCGGGGTTCGCGGACCGGGGTTCGGGGTCCGGGGTCGAACAACCCGGAACCCGGTCCCCGGACCCCGGGTCCCGAGAACCAGATGACAGGCGACACGCGATATAATGAAGCTCATGCCACGCACGACGGCGCTCGATAAGATTCGCAACATCGGCATCATGGCGCACATCGATGCCGGGAAGACCACTACGACCGAGCGCATCCTGTTCTACACGGGGCGGACCTACAAGTTGGGCGAAGTACACGACGGGACCGCCACCATGGACTGGATGGAGCAGGAACAGGAGCGGGGCATCACCATTACGTCCGCCGCCACCTTCTGCCAGTGGAGGCGGTTCCGTGAAGACTATCAGATCAACATCATCGACACGCCGGGCCACGTGGACTTCACGGTCGAGGTGGAGCGCTCGCTCCGGGTGCTGGACGGGGCGGTGACCCTGCTGGACGCCGTGAGCGGGGTGGAGCCCCAGACCGAGACGGTGTGGCGCCAGGCCGACCGCTACCGCGTGCCGCGCATCGTGTTCGTCAACAAGATGGACCGGGTGGGGGCGGATTTCGATCAATCGGTCCGGATGATCCGCGAGCGGCTGGGCGCGAGGCCGGTCCCGGTGCAGTACCCGCTGGGCTCGGGAGAGCTGTTCACCGGCTTGATCGACGTGATCCAGCAGGTCGAGGTGGTTTACGACGAGGCGTCGCTGGGCGCCAATTGGGTGGAGGGTCCGATCCCGGCCGCCTTCCGGGAGCAGGCCGCCCAGCTGCGGCATGAGCTGATCGAGGCGGTGGTGGAGCACGACGACGAGCTGCTCCACAAGTATCTGGAGGAGCACGAGCTGACCGAGGCCGAGATCCGGCGCTGCGTGCGGAAGGCCACGGTGGCCGGTGCGGTGATCCCGGTCTTCTGCGGCGCGGCGTTCAAGAACAAAGGGGTGCAGCGGTTGCTGGACGGCATCGTGGATTACCTGCCGAGCCCGCTGGACATCCCGGCGGTGAAGGGTCACCTGCCGCACCACGACGAGACCTTCGTGGAGCGCCAAGCGTCGGACGACGAGCCGTTCAGCGCGTTGGCCTTCAAGATCGCGACCGACCCGTACGTGGGGAAGCTGACGTTCTTCCGGGTGTACTCGGGGGTGCTCAAGTCGGGCTCGTACGTCTACAATTCCACCAAGGATCGCAGGGAGCGGATCGG
>JACPAP010000304.1 GCA_016180765.1 Gemmatimonadota bacterium | reverse complement strand
AGTCACATTGACCGGAACCGGACGCTGTGGTGCGGCTATGCGGTGCGGGCCCCGAAGCACCGCGTGTTCTTTGCGGGCGACACCGGCTACCACCCGGAGGTCGGGCGGATCGGGCGTGAGCTAGGGCCGTTCGACCCCGTGTTGCTGCCCATTGGCGCCTATGAGCCGGCCTGGATCATGCGCCCAGTACACATGAATCCGGAGGAAGCGGTGCAGGCGTACCGGGATCTCGCCGGGGCGGATGGAATGGGCGGCGTGATGATGGCCGTGCACTGGGGCACGTTCAAACTCACCGACGAGCCGATGGACGAGCCGCCCGCGCGGGTGCGGGCCGCGTGGGAGGCGGCCGGGTTGGCGGCGGAGCGGCTGTGGGTGCCGGTGCACGGAGAGACGCGCGCGGCGCACCGCGAACGAACGTCTGGAGCCCCGTGAGTGGCGTTTCGTTGACTTTATAATGCAAAGTACTTTATATTGCTCGCATAACGTCCATGCGGCACGCACCGGCAGTTCTCGGCTTCGCCGTGGCCCTTGGCCTCCTCGGCGATCATCTGGTCCGGGCACGGCTGTGGGGCTTCAACGTGACACTCGGCCTCATCGCGGTGGCCGGGACCGCGGCAGTGCTGAGGCGGGGCCGGCAACCGGAGATCGCCGAGAATCGCTCGGTGTGGCCGTGGCTCGCCGCCGCGTTCTTTGCCGCCATGTGGACCGTACGCGACGCCCCCCTGCTCCTGGGCGCGGACCTCCTGGCGGCCCTGGCGCTCTCCGCCCTGCCCCTGGTGCCCAGGGCAACGCTCGGCGCCGCCGGCGCCATCGAGACCATCATGGCCCCCGCCCGAGCAGCCTGGCACGCCGTGCTGGGGGTATTCCGGTTGGCGCCCGAAATGCGACCCTTGGTTCAGAAGGCCATCGCCACCACACGCGTGGCATCGGTCGGTGTCGGGTTGCTGCTCGCGCTCCCGGCCGTGCTTGTGTTCGGAAGTCTCTTTGCGTCGGCGGACCCCATCTTTGGCGCCGCGGTGTCGTCCTTGATCAGGGTGGACCTGGGACCGCTCGCGTCGCACGTGTTTGTCGCTGGAGCCTTGACCTGGGCGATCGCCGGCTACCTATGGGCGCTGGCCAGTCCGCCCCGCGTGCACCTGATCCCATCGCCCCGGCCTGGCCTGAGCTATCTGGCGGTCCTCCGAACAGACCGGTCTCACGTACGCGGAGTACGCGCGCCGCGGCTTCTTCCAGATGATCGTAGCATCGGCGCTCTCGCTGCCGCTGGTGTACGCGGCGCCGTTTGCCATTGGCGAGCCCCGGAACGGGCGCGAGGCCATATCGCTCAAGAGCCTCATGGCGCTGCAGCTGGCGCTAACCGCGTTGGTGCTGGTGTCTGCCCTGTCGAGAATGGGGATGTATGTGCGTGCCTATGGCCTGACCGAGGATCGCCTCTACGGCACGGCGGTCATGCTGTGGGTCGGCGCCACGATTGGGGTGTTCGCCCGCACGGTGATGCGCAGCCACTCGGCCGGCGCGGCGTTCGGTTCCGTCGTCGCGGCGGCGGTCTTGCTGGCGGCGTTGAACCTCGCCAATCCCCAGGCACTCATCGCGCGCTACAACCTGGCCCACCCCGGCCGCCGCGGAGCGGACGTGGCGCATCTCGCACGGTTGGGCGGCGACGCCGTGCCTCTCCTTGTGTCTCGGCTACACGACGTCGCTCCGGAGCGCCGTTGCACCCTCGCGAAGGAGCTGGTCCGCCGGCACGCGGCAACTCGCAGAGACTGGCGCGGGTTGAGCCTGGCTCGAACCCGCGCCCGCCGCGCGGTGGGAGAGATCGCGTCATTCGCGAGCACCTGCCAGGAGACGCCCGCAGCATCGAACTAGGTCGTGACGATGGCGCTTCGGACTATCGACCGTGGTGCGGTGACCGAGCAGCTCCTCGCGCTGGGCGTACAACCCGGAGGCGTTCTGCTCGTGCCCACGGCGTTTCCGAAAGTGACCCCGGTGGAAGACGAACCCCGCGGGTTGATCGAGGCACTCCAGGCCGCTTTGGGGCCCGCGGGTACGCTGTGTCCTCCGGAGTGACAGCCCACCCGCGTTTGCGGCGACCCGGCCACGGGCTGCGGAAATCACGGCGGCGCATCCCGAGGACGTGCCGCACGGCCTCGATAGCCCAGTCGGCCGGGTCTTTGAGTTCGACGAAAGTCCTTCTGGTTGGGGTGGCGTACGACGCGGACACCACGGTCCATCTCGCTGAGAACTTGGCGGATGTGCGGTACCGGCGGCCGAAGTATGCGACCGTGCTCAAGTGCGGGCAGCCGACGCGGTACGACTACGGCGAGGTTGACCATTGCTGCCAGAATTTCAATCTCCTGGACCAGTGGCTTGATCCAGAAGGGCGGCAGCGTCGTGGGGTGGTCGGGCACGCGGAGGCGCGCCTGGGCCGCTCCCGTGACATCGTGGAGGCTGCTCTGGCTCGCCTGCGGGTGAACGAGGCCGTCTTCCTCCATGCGCCCGGGTTGTGCGGCGAGTGCGACGAGGCCAGGGCGAGTTTCTCGGCGGGGCTCGAGCGCGCGTAAGACCTGCAACGCGCGGCGACGTGTCGATGACAACAAGCTGGACCCGAGGCGCCATCGTGCGCCGTGGCGCCCACTCACGGCTCGCCGTTCGAGCTCGTCGGCTCCATCCGCAACGTGACGACGATCGCGGTTGGTGGGCGGGTTCGCCGAGCGAGGGGCCTGTCGGATAAGACTCCTCCCTTACGACGGCCGCAGCCCCATCAGGATTGCCTCGAGATGGGCGCGGTAGTATCTTGGTAGTATGAAAGAGAAGACCTCAATCACACTCAGCCGGGACGTGCTCCGGGACCTCGCCCGCTACGCCGGGTCGGCGCGGTCGAGGTCGGCCTACATCGAACGCGTCTTGCGCCGGCATTTTCGGCGGCGCTCCCGGGCGGCCGCGCAGGCGCGCGACCTCGAGCGCATCAATGCGGCAGCGGATCGGCTGAACGCCGAGATGGCCGAGGTGCTGCAGTTCCAGGCGCCCTGGCCGGAAGACGGATAAGGCGCGTCACGGATGCACCGCGGCGACCTCTACCGGGTCCGGCATCCGTCCGGGGACCTGAAGCGATCTCGTGTCTTCGTGGTGGTGAGCCGCGCCGCGCTGATCCGGGCGAACTTTTCCACCGTGATCTGCGCGCCCGTCCTCACCCACGGCGAG
>JACPAP010000001.1 GCA_016180765.1 Gemmatimonadota bacterium | reverse complement strand
GGAGAAGAGGAGAACGCGGCCGCGTTCGCGCAGGTGATCCGCGACCGACTGGGCTGGCGAGTAGACGTCGCCCAGGACCGCGCCACCGTGTCGGTGGACGCCTAGTGCGGCATCTCCGAGCTTCGTTGCCACAGAGGACAGCGGTGGCGGGTTCCAGAGAGCGGGTTGGTGCGGGCGTGGTCTCGGCGCGCAGGGCGCTCCGGTAACTGTAACGGGGGATGAGCGGCCGGGTGGGCCCCTCCGTCCGCTGTAGTGCTTCCGCCAGGCCGGTGTCCCAACGCCGGCCTGGGCACGAACGCGTCCTCCGGGACCCACCCGGCCGCTCATCCCCCATGCCCAAACGCGCCCAAGCGTCGAGTCCACCCCGCACCACCAGCGCTCGGCGGAACCCACCACCGCTGTGCCCGTGGGCAACGAGCTCCGGAACGCCGCACTAGCCGTCCACCGACACCAACAACGCGGCCCCCAGCGCGGTGCGGCTGCGCCAGGGGCCGGGGGGGAAGTCACTCCGACCGGTTGTGCCCAGATGCTGCGGCCCTGACACAGCCCGAAGCCGATGCGGCTCCGGCGGCGGTCGGACGCGCCGACCCCTTCCCCCAAGAGGCGCTGCCCGCAGCAGGCCGCCACCTGCATGGCGACCGATATCAGTTTACGCCGGGCCGCCTGAACAGACGTTGAACGATGCGTGAACCGCGGGCACGATCGGACTGAGTGGGCGTTCACCGCGCCTTCATCGGCCCTTTATCTCGCGACGACCAAGTTGACCCCGAGCGGCCGGACGGCCGTTGGGAGGCCAACATTCCATGACCTGGAAACCGATCGTGGCCGGCGTGGACGCTTCCCCGCAGGCGGCGACGGCTGCGGCCTTCGCGTGGCGGATCGCGCAGGCCGCGAACACGGAATGTTATCTGGTACACGGCAGCCGGCCGCTCTTCCGGTCGGCCGCGGCCGAGTTCGTGGCCGACGTGAACGCGCTGATCGAGCAGCAGATGGAAGCCGCCCGAATGGGCGTGTCCGCGACCATCGAGCGCGCGGTCCCGGCGACCGCGCTGCGCGCGTTGGAGGTTCGCTCCGGCCGAGGCGCCACCGTGGTCACCGAGGTGGCGCGACGGTACCACGCCGGCCTCATCGTCCTGGGCGGCAAGCACCACTCGACGTTGGGGCGCTGGATGGGCGGCAGCACCGCGCACCACGTGGTCCGGGTCACCGACATCCCGCTGCTGGTGACCGGGGAACAGGTGGGCGCGATGCGCCGGGTCCTGGTGTCCGCCGATCTGTCTTACGCGGTGCAGCCGACGTTCGAGGCGGCGGCGCGCATGGCGCGTCTCTTCGGCGCCGAGCTCCGGGTGCTCCACGCGGTCGAGCCCCTGCCGGTGTTCGCCGAACTGCCGGCCCTGTGGAATGAAGCGGCGTTCTACCAGGACTCCACGGCCCAGTTGGAGCGCTGTCTCGAGCCGCTCCTGGAGGACGTGGTGGCGGAGTCGGTGGTGCGACCTGCGTATGCCGCGGACGCCATCGCGGCCGAGGTGGCGGCGTGGGGTGCCGACCTGGTGGTGGTGGGCTCGCACGGGAAGGGCTGGGTGGACCGCCTGCTGCTGGGGAGCACCACCGAACGGCTGCTGGATCAACTGCCGGCATCGCTGCTGGTGGTGCCGGTGCCGGCGCCGCCGGGCGAACGCCGCCCCGGGCGGGCCGAACGGCTCGCCAGGCGGGCCCGGCAAACAGTGGCGCGAAGCATGCCGGCCGGCTGATCCGGAGGAATGGGATGCGAGTCGCGGAATTGATGCAGACCAACCTGCAGACCGTGGGGCCGGACGCCTCAATCGCCGACGCGGTCGTGCTCCTCGCCGACAGCCATGTGACCGGCGTCCCCGTGGTGGACGGGCGCGGGCGAGTGCTCGGCGTACTCACCACCACGGACGTGCTCAACGCCGCCGCCGAGACGGCCGGCGCTGAGGAGCGCGAGCGCCTGTTCGACCAAACGACGGTCAAGGAGATCATGACTCCACGGCCGTTCACCATCACCCCGGAAACGGAGGTGAAGGAGGCCGCTCAGCAAATGCTGTACCTGGAAGTCCACCGCCTCTTCGTGGAAGACGAGGGGCGGCTGGTGGGGGTGATTTCGCAGAGCGATATTGTACGAGCCGTAGCGCTCGCAAGGATCTGAGGGTCTACCGGAGGATCTAATGACCGACCAGCGCCCCAACCTCGGCGACCATCCCCGAGGCACCCTGGCGATCGTTGGCCTGTACGGCGTGCTGTTCGCCCTGGGCTGGCTCGCCTTCTTCTTCTTCCTCTATCTCCCGCGCGGGGCGGTGACCCCGTAGGACCGCCATGCACATCGACCTCTACGAGCGCTTCTGGATGTGGAGCGCCGGGGCGATCTGTGCCGCGTTCTTCGGCACCATCGTCTACGGCCTGGTAAGCGAAGGCACCCGCCCACCCAGTCACGTCGAGACCATCGACCCCACGGCCGTCTGGAGCGACCCGCGGTTCGCCCAGCCGGGGGTCACCGCCAATCCCGACGGCAGTGTCACCGTCACCGCGGTCGCCCTGATGTTCGCGTTTCAGCCCAACGAGATCCGGGTGCCCGCCGGCAAACCGGTCACCTTCCGGCTCACCAGCCCGGACGTGGTGCACGGCTTCGAGATCGTGGGCACCAACGCCAACACCATGGTGATCCCCGGCTACGTGGCCCAGTTCACCACCACGTTCGCCACGCCCGGCGAGTATCTGATGGTGTGCCACGAGTACTGCGGCCTGGGGCACCACGCCATGATGGGCAAGCTGATCGTCGAGGAGGCCCTGTGACCACCGCCCGACGACTCGCCGCCGCCAACATCGGGTTCGCGGTCGCCGCCTTCGGCATCGCCGCGGGGATGGCCCTGATGCAGGCCGTTTCCCGCGCCAACCTCGAGCTGCCCTGGCGCTCGCCCCAGATGTACTACCTGTCGGTCACTGCCCACGGCGTGCTGATGGCGCTGGTGTTCACCACGTTCTTCATCATGGGCCTGGGCGTGGTGTTCACCACCCACGCCCTGGATCGCCCGCTCCGCTGGCCGCGTCTCGCCTGGGCCTCGTTCTGGGTGGCGCTGGTCGGAACCCTCGCCGCGCTGTGGGCCATCTTCTGGGGCAAGGCCACGGTGCTCTACACCTTCTACCCCCCCATGCAGGCGCACCCGGCTTTCTACCTTGGGCTCACGCTGCTGGTGGTGGGATCGTGGATCTGGAGCGCGGTGATCATCGCCACCTACCGGGCCTGGCGGGCCGAGCACCGGGAGACCCCGGCTCCCCTGGCCGTCTTCGGGATGCTGGCCACCATCGTCGTCTGGCTCATCTCGACGGTCGGAGTGGCCGCGGAGATGCTGCTCCAGCTGATCCCCTGGTCGCTGGGGTGGACCAAAACGGTGGACCCGTTGCTCGCCCGCATGCTGTTCTGGTACTTCGGCCACCCGCTGGTGTACTTCTGGTTGCTGCCGGCGTACGTCGTGTGGTACACGGTGCTGCCCAAGGTCTCCGGCGGCAAGCTGTTCAGCGACCCGCTGGGGCGCATGGTGTTCGCGTTGTTCATCCTGCTGTCCACGCCCGTCGGGTTCCATCACCAGTTCATGGACCCCGGGATTTCCTCGGGCTGGAAGCTGCTCCACACGTTCAATACGCTGGGCATCATATTCCCGAGCTTCGTGACCGCGTTCACCGTGGTAGCGTCGCTCGAGATCGCGGGGCGCAGCCGCGGCGCGACCGGGTGGTTCGACTGGCTGGGCAAGCTCCCCTGGGGCGATCCCCTGGTATCGTCCGTCTTGCTCAGTATGCTGCTCTTCGCCGTGGGTGGGTTTGGCGGGGCCATCAACGCGTCGTACGGCATGAACTCGATGATCCACAACACCGCGTGGGTGCAAGGCCACTTCCACCTCACCGTGGGCAGCGCGGTGGCCCTTACCTTCATGGGCACGGCCTACTGGCTGGTCCCCAAGCTGGTGCGGCGGGAGCTGGAGCTTTCGTTGCTGGCCAAGGTCCAGCCGTACCTGTGGTTCGCGGGCATGCTGCTGTTCTCCATCTCCAACCACATCACGGGGCTTATGGGGATGCCGCGGCGGATCTACGATCCGAGCTATCAGGGCAGCGCTATAGCCGAGGCCTGGGGCGGGTTGACCGGCCTCTCCGCGTTGGGCGGCCTGTTCCTGTTCATCAGCTCGGCGTTCTTCCTCTTAGTGATGCTGGGCACCGTGCTGGCGGGCCGGCCCACGGCGGACACCACCGTGGCATTCGCCGAGCCGCTGGAGGGGCAGCCCGCCAAGCGGATCCTGTTCGACCGCCTGGGACTCTGGATCGTGGCCGCGATCGTGCTGGTGCTGATCGCGTATGCCTACCCGCTGGCCCAGCATCTGCAGATGCCAAGGTTCGGGTCGCCGGGGTTCAGGCCGTTTTGAAGACCGTGAGAGGTGAGATGTGAAAAAGGCGTGGCGGCCACTTCTCACGTCTCACGTCTCACGTCTCACAAGTACTGTTGGAACACCACCATCGCGACCAGCGTCAAGCACACAATCAGCGCCACCGGCGCCCGGCGCGCGCGGTCGAATGCCTCGGGGAGCAGCTCCACCAGCACCATGAACACCATGGCGCCCGCCGCGAAGCCGATGCCGTAGGGCAACGCCGGCCGCACCGCTTCCACGAACAAGAACGCCGGCACCGCCATGATGGGTTGGGGCAAGGACGAAAACACGCTCCACCCGACGCACGCCGCGAGGCTCGCGCCGCGCGGCCGGAGCACCGCGCTGATCGCCAGTCCCTCCGGAATGTTGTGCACCGCGATGGCGATGGTGATGGCGGCGGCCAGCGCCATGCCGCCGCCGAAGGAGACGCCCACCGCCACGCCCTCTGAAAAAGAGTGCACCGTCATCACGATGATCATCAGCAGCATGCGCTGCGCGCCCGGGCCGCGCCCCTGCCCCAACCGGACACCCGAGCGCGCCAACAGGCGTTGGGTGAACAGGATGAACCCCACGCCCACGGTGGCGCCGGCCACGGTTTCCCAAGCGCCATGCCCCGTCCCCTCGGCCACCAGGCCAAAGCTCGCCCCCAGCATCAGCCCGGACGCAACCGCGTTGGTCCAAGCCACCACGGCGGGCGAGATCCCGCGGACGAAGGCGAACGGGATGGCCCCCAACCCGGTGGCGAGGGCGGTCAACAGCGCGTAGGTGAAAACGCGCGTGGTGTCCGACACTTACGGCGCTCCCGCGGCGAGCAGGACCACCATCCCCATGGCCAGGATCGCCACCAGCGCGATGCTGGTGTGCCCGGCCTGCCGGTAGCAGTGTGGCAACAGCTCGGCCATCACCAGATACAGCAGCGCGCCGACCGCCACGCCCAGGGCCCATGGCGCCAGGCCCGGCGCGGCGGCCACCACGGCGAACGTGGTAACCGCAAAGAGCACCTGACTGACCCGCGTCGCCGTGGCGGCGCCCGCGGCCTGGATCAGCGTGAGTCCCCGGCTCTTGAGCACGGCGGCGAGCACTGCCGCCTCGGGCACGTTATGCACCGCGATCGCCAGCGCCATGAACCCCCCAAGCCACGGGCTCAGCGTCATGGCGACGCCGATGGCGATCCCTTCCGGCGCCGCGTGCAGGGTGTTGACCAGCAACAGTTGGTAGCCGTAGTCCGGCGCGGGGTCTCCCAGACGATCCAGGTCCAGCTCCTGCGTCCCAGCCACGCCGTGAGTCCAGTAGAGGAACCCGATGCCCAGCACCGCCCCGGTGGCGCCGATGGCGGGCGTACGGGGAAGGCCCGCCGCCATCAGGATGTACGCGACGCCCAGCATCAGGCCGGCCGCCACCGCGTTGGCCCACCCGAGCCAGGAGGGGGGCAGACGTTGCCGCAACGCTACGGGAATCGCGCCGAACCCCGCGCTGAGCAGCGCGAGCCCCGAGTAGGTCAGGACGGCGAGGGTGGGATCGGCGATCACCCTCTAGTCTGGTGAGTCAGGGATTCGTTGTCCATGACATGCGCTGGTGGGTTCCGCCGGGCGCTCTGGGGCCCTCCCGCGCGGCCCTGGCAGCCGGCACCACGAGCAGCGAGGTGGGCAGGTCCGCGATCAACCGCTCCGTGGTGCTGCCCAGGAGCAGCCGATCCACCCAGTTCTTCCCGTGGGAGCCCAGGGCCACCACGTCGGCCCCCCACTTCGCGGCCTGCGCCCGCACGGTCGGCGTGACCTGCCCGCGCACGATCCGGCGGTCCACCTTGGCGTAGTGGACCAGGGGCCAGACGGCGGTGTCGAACCACTGCTCCGTGCGCTTCAGCAGCAACTCGTCGTCCAGGATCGCCTCGGGCAGCACCACGGCGCCCGGCACCAGGGCCGCGACCTCCACCACGTGCAACACCAGCAGCTCGGCCTGGAACAGGGCGGCAAACCGCTGCGCCACCGTGAGGGTCGCTTTCGCGGCCTCCGAGAGGTCCACGGCGGCCAGTACTCGGCGCGGGAGCCGGGCGCCCGGGCCGGTGACCAGCACCGGGTGTCCTCCCAACCGGAGCAGATCGTGCGCGGTGCTCCCGGCGAGCCAGCGGCCCAGGGTGCCGCGATGCTTGCCGCCCAGCACGATCAGCTCGGCGTCGCTCGCCGCCGCCACCGCGGCCAGCACCACCGCCGGCCGGCCGGGCCGGATCTCCAAGCGCTCCAGCAGGCGCGGCGGCACCTCCTCCCCGAACGCCCGCTTCAGCTCCCCCTGGGCCAACTCCGCCAGAACCCGGTTCATGGGAGCGACGTCCATCGGTAGCTGGTAGGGTGCGACTTCCGCGGCCTGGTCCCGGATCGCGTGCACCGGGTAGCACGTGGTCTCCGCGATGCGGGCGATGTCCCACGCCACCCGGGCCGCCGCCGCCGCACCCGGCGTCGCATCCAGACCGACCACCACGGGGTTCCACTGGGCGTCCATAGGTCCTCCGAGTCCGCCCCAGGGGCCAAATCTGCGGCGAGTCCCCCAAACGGCCCCTGAGAAGCGATTGACGAATGGCTTAGAGAACATCGAATCCAACAAGGAACGATGAACATCGACGTTCAGCCTTCCTTGTTCGGCGTCCGATCTTCCCCTCCCCCCCTGACCCTGGCGGGTCGAGCCGAGCATTGGGTACGTTTGACGCCAGACGAACTCTGTGCGGCGAGCCGATGGCCGAGGAACGGAGGAGGCCCGAGCAGCTGCAACACCGCCTGGAGCAACTGATCCGCGCCGGCATTCGCATCAACGCCGAGCGGGAACTGCGGCACGTGCTCCAGGAAGTCGCGGACGCCGCTCGCGAGGTCATCGGCGCCCGGTACACCGCGCTGGGCGTGCTCAACCCGGAAGGCACGGGGCTCGGCACGTTCGTGGCCAGCGGTCTCACGCCGGAGGAGCAGGCGCGGATCGGCGCGCTCCCGCAGGGCAGAGGCGTGCTCGGCCTCCTCATCACGGACCCTAAGCCGCTTCGGCTGCCCGATGTCACCAAGCATCCCAAGTTCTACGGCTTCCCGGCGAACCATCCGCGGATGCGCTCGTTCCTGGGGGTGCCGGTGGTCGGCCGGCGCGGGCCCATCGGCAACCTGTACCTCACCGAGAAGCTCGGCGCCGCCGAGTTCACCGCCGAGGACCAGGCGATCGCGGTCATGCTAGCGGCGCAGGCGGCCGGCGCCGTGGAGAACGCGCGGCTCAACGAGGAAGCGCAGCGGTTGCTGGGAGAAGTGCGGGCGATGCAGAAATCGCGGGACCGCTTCTACGCCATGATCAACCACGAGCTGCGCAACGCGTTGACCGCGGTGTACGGCTGGGCGGACCTGCTCATCCGCCGCGGCACGCAAGGCTTGCCGCGCGCCGCCGTCGAGGTCTACGAGTCGGCCGAGCGCACCCTCACCTTGCTCAATGACCTGCTCGACTTGAGCCGCCTGGACGCGTCTCGCCTCCAGCCCATCGTGCGAGAGACCGACGCTTGCCACATCGTGAGCGAGGCGATCCAGGCGGTGCAGCCGGCGGCGCAGGCCCGGAGCGTCCGACTCGAGACCAGGTGGGGGGACGGTGCCATCGCCTGCCGAACCGATCCGGTGCGGGTGCGGCAGATCATCATCAACCTCCTCACCAACGCGGTGCGCCACAGCCCCGAGGGCGAGGCCGTCACCATCGAGCTCAGGGACACCGAAGCCCGCGTCCGCATTGACGTGGTGGACCGCGGTGAAGGCCTGACCGCCGAGCAGCAGGCGGTCGTCTTCGACGCGTTCATGCGCGCCGGGCCCGAAAACGAGCGCGGGACCGGTCTCGGGCTCACGCTTTCCAGGCAACTGGCCCGGCTCCTGGGCGGCGATCTGCGACTCGAGAGCCAGGCTGGCGCCGGCGCTCGATTCATCTTGGAAATCCCGCGGTTCTTGAGCTAGTCTAAAGTTTCCTTCATGGTCCCTTACATTCGATCTCAGAAGCGCGCCGGTACGGTTCGCCCATGAAGACCAAGGCACGGTTAGCCCCATGAAAATCCTGGTAGTGGAAGACGACCGGAAGGTCGCCGGCTTCATCGAGCAGGGGTTGCGGGAAGAGGGATACGCGGTGGATGTCGCCAAGGACGGGGACGAGGCCACCACCCTGGCGCACGTCAACGACTACGACGCCATCCTGCTCGACCTCATGCTGCCCAAGAAGAACGGCCTGCAAGTGGCGTCCGAGCTGCGGCGCGAGGGGCGTCGCACGCCCATTCTCATGCTCACCGCGCGCGATTCCACCGAAGACGTGGTGCGCGGGCTCGACGCCGGCGCGGACGACTACCTCAGCAAGCCGTTCAAGTTCGACGAGTTGTTGGCCCGGCTGCGGGCGTTGACCCGTCGGGGCGGGGCCGCGCGTCTGGATCGGCTGACGTACGGCGCGTTGGACCTCGACCGCCTGCGGCACAAGGCGCGGGCCACCGGCAATCTGCTGGATCTCACCCCACGTGAGTTTCAGCTGCTGGAGCACTTCATGCTGCACCCGGAAGAGGTGATCCGGCGCACCGAGCTGCTGGAGAAGGTCTGGGACATGCATTTCGACCCGGAGAGCAACGTAGTGGACGTCCACGTGGGCAACCTGCGGCGGAAGCTGCGGGAAGCCGGCTGCGACGGGCTGATCCAGACCGTGCGGGGAGTCGGGTTCTGCCTCAAGAGTGCCGAGGCTGTGGAAGCGTAGCTTGACCTATTCGTTGCGCCGCACCCTGGCGGTGCGGTTCTCGCTCACCATCTTCGCGGCGCTGCTTCTGATCGCGCTCTGGGCATTCCTGGGCGCGCAGCGCACGCTGCGTACCGCGCTGGATAACGGGCTGGTGAGCGCGCTCAACTTGGAGCGCGACGTCCTGGCGTCCGGCAGCACGCTTCCCGCCCACGCCGGCCCCACCGAGTTCGGGGAGTTCGTCCACAACGTCAACCGTTTCGTGGTGGTCCGCGACGCGCGAGGCAACATCCTGAACATGAACACCGCGCTCGCGGGCGACCTCCCCATTGATTCGGCCGGCTTCGCGCTCGCCCGCGACGGCGGCATTTCGTGGGTCACCACGCCTTGGGGGGACGAGCGGGTGCGCAGCGTGTACGCGCCGGTGCCGACCAACAGCCCGGCCGGGATGAGCGTGGTGCAGGTCGCGGCGTCGCTCCATCCGCTGGCGGAGGAAAACCGTGAAGTCCTGTTCTTGCTCCTTGGCACGGTGCTCCTGGGCACCGTGGCGACCGCGTTCGGCGCCGTCTGGCTGGCGGGCTCCGCGGTGCAGCCGGTCGGGGAGATCACCGCGCAAGCGGAGGCGATCGAGGCCGGAGTGTCGGGCCAACGGATCACGGCGCACGCCGACGTCGCCGAGTTCCACGGCCTGGTGGCGGTCCTGAACTCCGTGCTGGAGCGGCTGGACCGAGCCTTTCAGGCGCAGCGACGGATCATCGCGGATGTGGCGCACGAGCCGGTAGACCTGGCGACCCTGGCGGCCTCGGCCGTGCAGCGGGTCCACCCGCGGGCCGGGGGCCGCGCCCTCAGGTTCCAGGGTCCCTGGGCCGGTAGCGTCACGGCCCTGGCCGACCCCGGGATGATCGGCGTCCTGCTGGATCAGCTCCTGGACAACGCCGTGCGCCACACCCCGCCGGACACGCGGGTCGAAGCGATCGTGAGGGCCAACGGGGGCAAGGTATCGGTCGCCGTGCGCGACAACGGCCCCGGGATCGCCGAAGAGGTGCTGCCGCACTTGTTCGAGCGGTTCTACCGCGCCGACCCGGCCCGCTCGCGCACGGCGGGACCGGGTCTCGGCCTCACCGTCGCCGCGGCCATCGCCCAGGCGCACCGCGGCTCCATTCGCGCGGCCAACCTGCCGACCGGCGGCCTCGAGGTCACCGTGGCTCTCCCGTCCGATCACGCCGAGGGCTGAGCGGAGCTTCACGGCCGGTTCGCTCGGGCTTCATTGGGTGGCGGCGAGCTTGCGCCCAGCACGTGCGGCTCGCGAGGCAGGTATGAACGCAAACGTCGGAGTCACGGACGCCAGGATCCGCTGGGCACTCGCCCTGGTCTGTTTCGCCGTGGCGATCGGGTTCAACGCCTCACCCCTCATCGCCCTGCTCGGGGCCCTGGTGGCGCTGGTGCTGGCGGGAACCGCGTTGACCCATGTCTGTCCCATCTGGCGCTTCTTTCACATCGACACCTCTCGGCGGCACATCCCGGCACAGCGGGGCTGATAGGCTGTAAGACGTAAGAAGTGAGAGGTGAGAAGTGCGTCTCACATCTCACGTCTCACATCTCACCTCGGGTGAACCCTTGGCCTGCCCTGGGGTACCCCATACTGCACCACTCGCGCATTTTTCTACGACATCACTCTACCGGAGGTCACGCATGCTCGGTCGGGTCACGGGCGGAACGGTGGTAGCGTTGGTGGCGCTGGCAGGGGCGGCGCGGGCGCAGCAGGCGGCCGGGGCACTGCCCCCGGGCGTTACCGCGCAGATGGTCAAGGAGGGCGAAACCCTGTTCAAGGGCGCCGGTCTGTGTTCGGTGTGCCACGGCCAGGACGGTAAGGGCATCCCCAACCTGGGAGCCAACTTGGCCGACGGCGAATGGGTCCAGAGCAAAGGCAGCTACGACGACATCGTCAAGCAGATCACCATCGGCGTCACCGCGGACAAGTCGAAAACCGGCGTGGTGATGCCGCCCAAGGGCGGGACCAACATCACGGACGCTCAGATCAAGGCGATCGCGGCGTACGTGTGGAGCCTCAGCCATCCGGCGAAGAAATAGACGCCCGTGAGACGTAATGAGACGTGAGAGGGTCTTCCTTCTCACGTCTCACGTCTTACGTCTCACCGCTTCACCGCTGCAGCGGCGGTACCGGCCACCGCCGCATCCGCATCGGCATTCGCCCCATCCGGCCCGGCCGATCCATCCGCTGCTGCATCCGCATGCGGCCGGCGTCGGCCCAACCCGCCACCCGCCCGCGCTGCTCCGCCGTGAGCACCGCCTTGGCCTGGGCGGCGGCGACCAGATGCGCCACGCGGGCTCCCTGCATGGCCTGCATCGCCGCCTGCGCGTGCGTGCGGACCTGGTTCACGTCCGGGGTCGCCTGCTTCCACAGCTCCGCCAGCTGATCCCAGTGCGTCTTGGCCTCAGCCTCCGCCTTGTCACTCGCCTGCTTGGCCTCCTGCGCCAGGGCCTCCAGGCGGGCCACTTGTTCCGGCGTGAGCCCCAACGCCTCCCGGCGATTCACCAGGTGCTGCGGCACGTACACGCCCACCTGCCGTCCCGGGCCCAACACGCCCAGCGCGCCAGGCCCCATCCCCAGGCGCCACGGCTGAGGCTGCTGTGCCGGCGGCTGGGCCTGTTGTGCCATCACCGGCCCGGCCAGCAGCGCCAGTGCCAGGGACATCGTCCATTTCCTCGTCATGATCCCTCCACCAGTTCTCGTTTCGAATCGAGCCATCCGACAGCAATAGACGATGGGACGCCCCCGGTGTTAGCTCGGCGCTATCGAGGGAGGTGCGGAGAACGGTGATAGCTGAGTCTCGATCGCCGAGTGCGGCTTCGCCGTCAGCGCGGGAGCCGCACCGAGACCCCAGCGCCCACGAACCAATCGCTGGCGCCGGCGATTCCCCGCCCGAAGCTCAGGTCCAGCTGCAGGTTGTCACGCACCAGGAAGGTGAATCCGCCGTCCACATGGTGGCCGGCGTCGCCGTCACCGGCCGGCAGGCTGCCGAACGTCTCGGCGAACTGTCTCCAGCGACCAGCCGGCTTCGAGCTGGGCGTAGCCCCGCGGGACGATGCTGGTGGACTCCGTCTTGTCCGGGCGGTCCGTGACCACCGGACCGGGTCGAGCCGGCCCGGACTGGGCATGCGCGCCACGGGCTACGACGAGGCAGCAGAGGACGGCCAGGAGGAGGGGCATGGTCGTTTGGCAAATCTACAGGGGATACAGGTGTGGCGCGCGCGCCGTACTAGTGTGTCCGCCACGCCGCACCAGCGGCGGCGGCGG
>JACPAP010000232.1:38746-40983 GCA_016180765.1 Gemmatimonadota bacterium | reverse complement strand
GGTGAGCCGCTTCTCGCCGCCGCCGTTACTCTGGGCGACGAACAGTTCGGTGAGGTGGGTGATGTCGCTCGACGTGTAGGCCATCATTCTGCCATCGGCGCTCATCGGGAACCCGCCGAGCTGTCGCAGGCCCTGGGTCACCTGGGTCACCGCGCCACCGCGCGCCGGCGCGCGGAACAGGTGCACGTTGCCGTGGACCTCGGCCTGGAAGGCGATGCTGGAGCCGTCGGGCGACCAGCGCGGAGCCCCGGGGTCCAGGTCCCAACCCAGCGTGAGGTTTTGCGGTGCGCCCCCATTGGCGGGGATGACACAGACGTCTCCCGGCTGTCCCCGACCGTTCGAGCAGTTGAACGCGATGAAGCGAGCGTCGGGCGAAAACGCCGGGTTGGTGTGATAGCCGGGCGTGGTAGTCACGCGGCGCAGCGCGCCGGTCGCGACCTCCAGCAGGTAGATGTCGGGATGCTGGTCGAGGCGCCGCTCGTCGCCGTCGGTCGAGTCCTGTACCAACGCGATGTACCGCCCGTCCGGCGACCACGCGATGCTTCGCTGCGGGAGTCGGCCATCGGTGAGCTGCCGCGGCTCACCGCCGGTGGCCGGCACGACGTGGATGTGCTGTCGCGGTTCGCTGCCCACATCGCGCAGGAAGCCGCGTCCGTCGGCCTGGTACGGAATGTGGGTGATCACCCGGCCGTCGAACCGCTTGGGATCGGGAGCGCGGGAAATGGCGTCCGGCGCCACCCAGCCGCGCCGGGGGTTCTTGCGGACGCTGTCCGGGATCTCGCCGGCCCAGAGGTACGCGATCCACTTCCCGTCCTTCGACCACACCGGCATGGCGTGCACGCCGCGAATCCGGAATGCCTCGCCGCCCATCGCGCCGGTGCGGAGAAACCACACGCCGTCCTCGTCCTCCACGCCGGAGCTGTCGCGGCGGCTGCTGAAGGCCAGCAGGGAGCCGTCGGGCGACCACGTGGGGCTCGACGCTTCGGTGGAGAGACTGGTCAGACGATACGGCGGGGTCGCCCCGTCCGTCGGCGCGAGCCAGATCTCCCGGTGGCGGCGGTCCTGGTCCTCCACCACCGTGGTCACCGTGAACGCGACCGCCGCCCCTGAGGGCGAGATGGCCGGGTCGGAGACCGAGATCAGGCGGTAGTAGTCAGTGGAGGAGATAGGGCGTTGCTGCGCGGTAAGCGGCGTGGCGGCCAGCACAACCAGAAGCCCCGCGCGCGCGACACGTGAAACGGGCATAGCAGTCTCCTGCAAGAGCCAATCGAGCCAACTCGTCGGGAAGCGATCTAACGGGATCGCCGTCTCTTTTTCCGCTTCGGGTCCGGCACGAACTGCACGTTGATCGCCGCCAGGTCTTCTTCGAACCACGCCGCGAGCCGGCCCAGGAACTTCTCGGAGAGGTAAAACACGTCTCGCGGCGAGCTGGGATAGATGTGAGCCACCAGCACGCCGTCCGCGCCGCGCACATCAATGTACCCCTCGGAGTTCACGTGGCGCAGGCGGGTCTTGGCCTTGTTCCCCCAGGACCACGTCGTCGCTTCGTGGAGGACCTTGGCTCTCAAAAGCCGGTAGACGTCGACCTTGCCGTCCTTCGGCACCACCTGCATGACAATCATGAGATCCTCCCCCCGAGGGGCTGCGTGGCGCCGGGCGCCGATGAGCAGACGACGCCCGGGATCCTTACATCCCGCCCTGGCTCGAGGGCGGCACTAAGCCCTTCATTCGCAAGTACGTCACGATGTTCCCATAGTGCTCGCTGTCATGCCCGTAATTGAACACCAGGACCCACAGCCGGCTGCCTTTCTGCCGGAAAAAGGCGATCTGCTCCATCGCCTTCATCTCGTCCATGCGATACGCGGGGTCACAATACGCGAACGACTCCTTGACCGCCTGCACCAGCGCCGCCTTGGCGGTGGTCTTCTCGAAGTCGGCCTGGTTGGGGTTCTCCTCACTCTTGGCGGCGGCGCAGAAGAGGTAGTTCTCGTTGGCCACGTGGCCCAGGATCTCGCCGTAGGTCCGGACCTCGGGGGTCGGCTTGAACCCGTAATGCTGCTCCGGCATCAGCTCGGCGGAGCGCAGGTAGAGATCCTTGAGGCGGTCGTACAGCGGCTGCACCGCGGCAATGCCGCTCATCAAGCCATGTTCGTGGGACGGCTGCTGGGCCGCGGCGGCGCCCGGCGCGGCGAGCGCCAGGAGGATCAATGCACCAATCTTCATGGAACCACCCTCGG
>JACPAP010000232.1:0-38724 GCA_016180765.1 Gemmatimonadota bacterium | reverse complement strand
GACTCAAGTGCGGGACCGAATCAAGTCCCCGTCACCCGCGGCTGGAGCAGCTCCAGCCGGCGATCCCGACCTGGTGGTGATCATGATGAGCGGCAAGGCCATGCTGGCCGACGCGGTGCGCGCCGAAGCTCGGGCCCTTCGCGCCGCGCTCACGCACGACTACGAGATGGTAGGCGGCGCGGCGGGTGTTGGTGGAGGTGGCGCCGTTGCCGAGAAGGAAGCTCAGCGCCAGGAGCGCGAGGTTCGCGTGGCAGCAATGACAGCCCTGCGCATCACGCTGCCAGTGCTCGCCGCCGGGGTCGCCTGCGCCCTGACCCAGCGGACGCCCCGCGAGGCCGGTCTCGAGCCTCCCGGAGGGCGCGGTCCCGCTGCCGAGGTGTGGCTCACCACGGCCGACGCCTCGAAGCTGTTGTCCCGGGAGCCCGACGTCCGGTTCGGAGCCGACCCGGGGGCGGGCGTCGCCCGGATCGAGGTGGATGACAGCGCCGTCTATCAAGAGATGGTCGGGTTCGGGGCGGCCATCACCGACGCTTCGGCCTGGCTCATCCAGCACCGGATGAGCCCGGCGCAGCGTGAAGCGTTGCTCCAGGAACTTTTCGGGCGAGCCTCCGGGATCGGGCTCAGCTTCACGCGTCTCACCATGGGCGCCTCGGACTTCTCGCGCCGCCACTACAGCTATGACGACCTCCTGCCGGGCGAGACCGATCCTACGCTCGAACGCTTTTCGATCGAGCCCAATCGGGCGGACGTGCTGCCGGTGGTGCAGCGCGCGCTGGCGATCAATCCACAGCTCAAGGTCATGGCGTCGCCCTGGAGCGCACCGGGGTGGATGAAGACGACCGGCAGCCTGATCCAGGGGACCCTGTTGCCCGGGGCCTACGGCCCGTACGCCGAGTACTTCCGGCGCTACATCGAGGCCTACGCCGCGGAGGGGGTGCCGATCTACGCGATCTCGATCCAGAACGAGCCTCATTACCAGCCATCCGACTACCCGGGCATGCGGCTCGAGCCGGGGGCCCGCGCCCGCTTCATCGGAGAACACCTCGGCCCGTTGTTCGCGCGGGCGGGCATCCGGACGCTGATCCTGGACTGGGACCACAATTGGGACCAATACCAATCGCCGCTCCAACTGTTGGCCGACTCCGCGGCCCGGAGGTTCGTCGCGGGGGTCGCCTGGCACTGCTACGCGGGCGACGTGTCCGCGCAAGCCATCGTGCACGACGCCCATCCGGACAAGGACGCCTACTTCACCGAGTGCTCGGGCGGCGAGTGGTCGCCCAACTTCGGCGACAACTTGCAGTGGTTGGTGCGGACGCTCGTGATCGGAGCCACGCGCGGCTGGGCGAGGGGCGTGCTCCTCTGGAACCTGGCGCTGGACCAAACCCACGGGCCGCACACCGGGGGCTGCGGTGACTGCCGCGGACTGGTCACCATCGAGGCGGCCTCCGGCGCCGTGACACGGAACGTCGAGTACTACGCGCTGGCGCACGCCAGCCGGTTCGTGCGGCCAGGCGCACGCCGGATCTACTCAAGCACGGGGGTGGATGGGCTGGAGAGCGTCGCGTTCCGGAACGCGGACGACGGTTCCCAGGCGCTGATCGTGGTGAACACTGCTGGACGGTCGGCGACCTTCGCCGTGGGCTGGGCGAAGAGGTACGCCCGCTGCACCCTTCCCCCCGGGGCCGTCCTCACGTTGTACCGGCCCTGAGCGAGCTGGTCGAGCGCTTGCCCTTCTTTGGCCGAGCCACGGCGATGCCCTTCTCCGCAACTGTGACTGACGCCCGCCCACGCTCACGCGGCGTCGGCCGCCGCGGCCGCTTCGATCCCGCGCTTCTCGTTCACCCACGCCAACAGCAGTCCGCCCAGCACGAAGAACACGATCACCGTGGCGATGCCGGCGCGCTGTGACCCTGCGAGCTGCGCCACGGTGCCCAGTGCGATCGGCCCCATGAACGACGTGACCTTTCCGGAGAGGGCGAAGAAGCCGAAGAATTCGCTCTGATGTCGCCGCGGGGAGAATCGTCCCATCAGCGAGCGGCTGGCCGCTTGATTGGGACCGGCGAACGCACCGATCAGCACGCCCGACACCCAGAGCCACATCTTGCTGGGCGCGAAGACCCCGATCAGCGCGGCCGTGGAGAGGGCGACCAGGGAGAGCATCACCGTCTTCTTGCCGCCAATCTTGTCGTCCACGAAGCCGAATCCCAGCGCCCCTAGGCCGGCGACCACGTTGAGCACGATGCCGAACAGGATCACTTCGCTGAACGACATGCCGAACGTGCCGGCCGCGTAAATGGCGCCGAACGCGAAGATGGTGACCAGTCCGTCGTTGTAGATCAGATGGGCGAGCAGGTATTTGACGATCTCCCCGTACCGGCGGACGTGCCGCACGGTGTCCTGGAGCTCACGCAGTGTTCCGGCGATGGCGAACCGTGCGCCGGGCACCGGTCGCTCTCTCACAAAAAGAAAGAGCGGCAGGCTGAAGACGGCGAACCACCCGGCCACCAGCAGATTGGTGGCCCGGATGTTGAAGTTCTCCGCCTTGCTGATCCCGAACCACGGCGTCTCGGGCTGGACGAACCCCACCAATGCCACTACCAGACACACCAGCCCACCCACATACCCCACACCCCAGCCGTACCCGGACACCCGGCCGATCCGCCCGGGCGACGCGATGGTGGGCAAGAACGAGTTGTAGAACACCATGCCCAGCTCGAATCCCACGTTGCCCACCACGAACAAGCCCAACGCCACGAGGACCGCGCTGGGCATCCCGGGCCTTATGAACGCAAGCAGGGTCGTGGCGATGACCGCCGTTATGGTCGTCACCGCCAGGTACCGTTTCCGCTTACCGCCCTTGTCCGCCGCGGCACCCAGGATGGGGGACAGCAGGGCGATGATCACGGCCGAGAGACCCACGCCGCGGGACCAGAGGGCCGTGCCGGCGACCTCATCCGGCGCGAACGCGGTGCTGAAGTAGGTGGCGTAGATGAAGGTCACCACCAGCGTGGTGAACGCGGAGTTGGCCCAATCGAACAGGCACCACGACGCAATAGTCCTGAAGTCGTCGCTCTTGATCTCGCTCATACGCCCGCCGTCATGGATCGCTCCTGGTAGAGGGCTTTGAGTCGCTTTGCCAGCGCATGCTGCTGGTCGCGGAGGGTGGCGACCAGATCACGGCGGGAACGGAGCAGGAAGAATCGCCGCGCGTCGCTCCAGGCACCGCCCCAGCGCTCGCGAACCAGCAGCCCACTCATGCCGATCACCGGGGCGGCGACCAGCGTGACCGCGCCCGCAGGCGCGCCGCCCCGCACGGTTGCCGCGACGACGAGGGCCAGCAGCCATGCACCGTAGATCGTGCCTCCCAGGAGCAGCTTCCAGCTGGAGCGCTCGTCCACATCCAGCCGCAGGCGATCCACCACGCGACCCGTCCACCAATACGGCAGGGCAAACAGCAGAAAGCCGGCGACTGCGAGCGCGATCGCGATGGGCATCGCCAGGACATACCGCCGCACCGTCCATTTGAGGCCAGTCACGAGATCGGCCCGGGTCCCCAACCACTTGGACGACAGCCGGAGCCGCGCCAGGCGCCGCCGATGCCCGCTCACGTCGCGCACCAGCGCGTCCCACCGGGGATCCGGCTCGCGCCGTCCCGAGCCCCACTCCGCTTCCCAGATCGCCACCACGGTCTCCACCAGCGGCCGGTCCTCCCATCGCTCCAGGTTCAACGTCACCTGCCGGAGCCCCGCGCCGATGCGCTCCGTGAGCAGCCGCACCGCGTCGGTATCTTCCACGCCGCGACCGGCCAGGTCGCCCCAGGACACCGGCGAGCCCACCACCACGAGCGCGTCGGAACGGAAGACATCCTTCTGCCGGAACACCAACCCCACGGGGATGATCGGTACGCGCACCCCGTGCGCCGCGTGAGTGCCGAGCGCGATCCGGGCGGCGCCGGTCTTGAGCGCCACCATGGACGGCTCACTGTGGCTTTCGCCCTCGGGGAAGATCCCCACCGCCGCGCCGCGCGCCAGCGAGGTGTACACCGCGCGGAACATGTCCGTGTTGCGATCCATGAGCGTGGGGTCGTCCACCCGCCGGTAGACCGGAATCGCGCCCACGGCCCGGACCATCCAGCCGGTTTTGAAATCACTGAACAGCGGCGCCTTGGCCAGAAACCGCACCGGGCGCCGCGCCGCGGCGCAGACCACGATAGGGTCAATCAGCGAGTTCGGATGGTTGGCGACCAGCAGGACCGGCCCATCGCCCGGCACGCGCTCCCCCGCGATCGTCAGCCGATAGTAGATCCGGGCGGCGGCGTTGGCGAGGAGGGAGAAGGCGGGCGCGAGCCACATGACGAGCGGTTATTGGTTATCGGTTATCAGTTGTCGGTTGCCCGCGATGAAACAAGGGGTCATTTGCCGCTCAGCTCTGGCCCCCACGCCTGAAATGCCACGCGGAAGTACGTGCCGAGGAAGCTGCGTCGAGTGATCATGGGGGTCTAGTTTATTGCCGGGCGGGAAAACGTCGAGGGGCCCGGGGAAAGTCCCCGCGACCCCTCTGTTGCGTGGCCATCTCACGCAGGATTCTCGCAAGATCTGAACCCAATCTGCGTCGGACGATGGGCCAGGTCAAGGCGCCAGGGTGCGGGTGGTGGGATTCGAACCCACATGGGCTTGCGCCCCGGATCTTGCGAGAATCCTGCGTCTACCAATTGCGCCACACCCGCCCCGGCTTCAGCAATTGGGCGTCAATGGCAACCTTGACGCAGCCCGACAAGGGACCGTGCCGCTGGCGGGCACAAGTGTGGCGTCGTTGGTGAGTCTTCCCATCACCGGAATAACGCAGGGACGTGGCGAAAGAACGCCGACGGGTTCCTAAGCCGCCGTACCGGCCGGCCCCCGATGCCGGTCCGCCCACACGGCCCACAGCAGCAGCAACCAGCCTGCCTGCCCGGCCCAGGCGATGGCCTCCACGGATGGCGGCGGCGGCGAGGCGAGATTGAGAACGTAGGCGAGCGCCAGGAATCCGATCAAGGCCCACAACGCGTACTGGCCGACCTTATCAAGCGCGCGGGTGGTCTTGAGGTAGATGGTGACACCGGCGGCGAACAACGCTCCTTCGACGACTACCGTGCCCGCAACCGAGTTCCACAAGCCGAGTCCTACTTTCAATGCGCCGCCCGGGTAGAGCGGTAGGTCCGGGCGATGCGTCAGCCAATCGAGCATCCAGTGACTCACCACCAGCCCGGCGAGCAGGACCGCCGTCTTGGACTCCCGCTTCTTGGCATACCACACGGCGGCAAACAACAACCCCCAGAGCACGGCAGCCAGCAGGCTGTGGGTCCAGGGGTAGTCGTAGAAATCGAGCGGGGTCAGCGCGGTGTTGCCGGGGTCAATGCGGACATGCTCCAGCCCAAGCAGCAGGAAGATGGGCCAGATCATGTCCACCAACTGCACGGCCACGAACAGCGTGCCGAGCGAGACCTTCGGCGCGGCGCGCTTGGCGGCGAAGCCCAGTGCGAGGTGACCGATGAACACGGGCTGCTCGCTACCGCCCTGCCTGGCTCAGACCCGCCGCTGCGGCCGCGCGCCCCTCCGGCCCGCTCACCAGCGTGTTGAACACCAGCTTGAAGGTGCCGTGCGTCTGGGCGCGGTGCTGAGCCCGGAAGCCGATCATCACCACCTTGCCCTGCCCCTGCTGCACGGCGACCACGGCCGCCTTCTTGGCGATCCGGTCTTCTCCCAGCAGCCACCCGCTTTGGAGAAGGTCCCGGTCCACGAACGTGGCGATCCGTTCCACCTTCTCATTCGTGGCCGTGGGGACGACCTCGTACGCGTGGTTGCCCTGGAGGAACGTGGCCAGCGCCTGCTCCGGCATGCCGAAGGCGAGCGGGTGGGCGGTGTCCACGTGGATCCGGAGCGTGGAGCCGGGAGACCAGAACTCCTTGGTGGGCAGGTTGGCCACCACGTCGCGAATCGGCACCTCAAGCTTCTCGATGGCAAACTCGCCCGCTTCGCCGAACGTCACCACCGTCCCGCCGCTCTGGACGAATTGCTTGAGTGCCGTGACGCCCTCGGCGCCGATACCGCTCCGGAATTCCGGCGGCGGCTCGGGTTGCTGTCCGCCGAAGCCACCTCCACCAGCGGCGGCGCCTGGAGGTGCGCGGTCTCCCGTGATCATCCGCACGTTGTCGTCCGGCAGGATGATCACGTCGTACTTGGCCGCCAGGTTCCCGGCCTTGATCTCGGCGTCGAACAGGGACTTGTACGGGAAGCCCCATTGCTCCAGCAGCCAGCGGGTCCACCCTTCGTCCATGTTGCCGCCGTAGTAACGCTGGTACATACCGATGCGGAGGCGCCGCACGTCGTAGCTGGATTGGGTGACGTCGCTGGCCAGTGCGCCGAAGTCCACGCCGGTCTGCCGCGCGATATCCTGGACGGTTGCGTCGGGCGCGGCGGTCACGACGAAATCGCCCGGCCGAACACCCGCGGCCGCCCGGCTCACGCGACGGACTCTGACATTCCTGTCCCACAACAGGTTCACCGCGCGGAAGGCGTCGTTCAACCAGCCGTCAATCATGTAGCCGTTGGCCCCCTTGGTGACTTTGCCCGCGGGCTCGATCGCCGCCGCGACCGTCGCTAGCCCTGCCGCTTCCGCGGCCACTGCCGCTGCTGCCGCGTCCACCCGCAGGCCCATGAACTCGGCCATCACGTCGGCCGACATGTCATAGGGGCGAATGGGATTGCCCTGGCTGTCGCGGGTGTAGCTGTTGTCGGGATAGAAGGTGCGGCCCAGGAGATAACGGATCACGCCGGCCTTGGGCTGCGCCATAGAGACCACGAACGAGCCCGCGCCGTACACCTTGCCCTCGTGGGTAAACTCGGCCGAGGCACGCTGTACCTCGATGCCCTGCACCAGCAGCTTATTGACCAGCTTGGTGGCCGTGAGCGGGTCGTGCTGCTCGGCGGAAATGAGGTACGCCACGGTCCCGGCGATGGTCCCGGCCGCGCCCCGCTCGGTCTGCCGCCTGGCCTTGAGATAGGCGTTCCACAGAACCGTCTCGCGATTCCGCGCCGCGAGATCCACCGCGGCCCAGGCGGCGACCTTCTGCCGCTCCACGATGTCGCGTACCCGCCACCAGCCGCCGGGCCAGGGGTTGGGGAAGGTGGTCTGTGCCTCGTACTCGGGCAGGCCGCGCGCTCCGCCGCGGACCTGATCGGGATGCAGATAGAGCGGCGACGCAAGTCGCGCGCTGGCCGACTCGGTCAGCATGCCGGCGATGTTGTGAAACGGCGTGATCCAGTGGAACCCGAAGTGGCCCCAGCCGGAGTAGATGGCGGCGTTCACCACGCCGTTCAGTCCGGCCTCTTCCTCTTTATAGGCGATGTGCGCACCCCACCAGCTCATCTCGCGCCACACCAGGGGATCGCTCTCGGGCCGAATGGGCTCGGCATAAGGGGGCACGTAGATGCGGGCGCCGTAAGGCCCCATCTGGTGGTGGTCGATGTAGGCCTGGGGAATCCAGTCGCGGAACAGGATCTTGGCCGCGTACTGGGACTCCACCATGTTGGTCATGAACGCGTCGCGGTTGTTGTCGTGGCCCACGTACTTGTGGTAGAGCACGTTCAAGCCCACGCCCTCGTACTCGGTGCCCACGTACTTGTTGTACCAGTCGGTGACCAGGATCTCGCCGTCCGGGTTGAAGCACGGGATCATGATGGCGATCACGTGATCCATGATGCGCTGGGTCTCGTCGTCCGTGCGGCGGAGCAGGTCGTACATCAGCTCGGCGGCCGTCTGGCTGGCGGCCACCTCGGACGAGTGGAGTCCAAAGGACTGAACCACGACGGCTTTCCCGTTGGCCACGATGCGCCGGATCTCGTCCTCGGATACGCCGCGCGGATCACTGAGCTTGGCGTTCATCTGCCGGAATTCATCCAGCCGCGCGAGGTTCTGAGGCGAGGAGATGAACAGGACCAGGAACGGGTTGCCCATGGTGGTGGGGCCCAGGTTCACCACCTGCATGCGGTCGCTCTGACGATCCAGCAGGTGGTAGTACTCCACCAGCTTGTCCCAGCGGGCGAGCTTGCGATCGGCGCCCATGGGGAAACCGAAGAACTGCTCGGGGCTGGTCAGCTGCTGGGCCTGGACGACGGCTGAATGGACCGACGCGATCGCCAACAGGATGAACACAGAGCGGAGCGGGTGGCTATTCCTTTTCATACGGCACTCCCTGGGACGGCAGTATGCGGGGCGTGGCGTCAGACTGAAAAACCAGGTGACCGGGCGAAGGTGACGCGGGGGGGTCAGTGTGTCAACGGCGAACGAGGGACGACGAACCAACGCAGGTCACGGCTCCCCGTGCGTCCTGAAGAGACCCCGTCGGCTCCCCACCTTACTGTCCGACGAGCTGAAACCCCGCCCAGTAGTACGGGTGCGGGTGGCGCCCACGGATCGACTCCTGCGCACGCCGAAGTGCCTCGCCTCTCCCCGGAGCGGCCCCTGACTCTACGCCCAGCCACTCACGGTAGAACGCCTGCTCGAGCTCCGCGGTCACCGCATCGTTGACGTCCCAGAGACTTACCAGCACGGCCCTGGCCCCCTTGGCCAGGAAGGCCCGAGCCAGGCCCACAACCCCCTCCGCCTCCCGCACGTCGCCGAGCGCCGTAACGCAGCCGCTCATCACTACCAGCTCGGCCCGGAGTGGAGGCAGGGAGTCCAGAATCTCAGCCGCCGTGAGCACTCCCTCGTTCACGCTATCTGGGGCCAGGGCGAGGAACGACTCGCGGGCGAGCTCCGCCGTGGCGTAGCTGTATCCGTGGGTCCCAAAGTGCACGAGGTCGGCCGTTCCGATCCGCGAGCGAACCGCGGACTCGGTCGCAGCGGCTGCGACCAGCGGCGGCGAGTGGAGCAGTTCTCCGAGCCACGTCGCGGTCCGCTCGGCGCCGGGAAGTCGTTTCAGCACGATGACCCCACCCGTCACCACCTCGAGCACCAGGCCGGTCGTCGGATTGCCCAGGACCAAGCTCTGCCGCGACCTCGACGATGCCACGGGGTGTTTGAGCGCCGCCGCGGTGGAGAGTGACGGCGCATACCGGACCGCGTATCTCGCACTGAGCGGTCCGTCATCACCGAGGGGGAGCGCCGCAAACGGAACCAGGCCGAGCGGACCGAACGGGACGACGACTAGCTCCCGCGCGCTCGCCAACGCTGCGCGCACCTCCGGCGGCATCACCACTGCGGCCACCGCGGCGGCCCGGGGCGCCACGTCTTCCCCACCGGGCGACTCAAGCGCTGCGCGCAGGGCTTGAACCAGGCGCGAGAGGGAGTCACGTGCGGACATCCATCGGCCTCGGGCGCTGAGTACGGGGGGGACGGTATCGAAGCTCTGAACCGTCGATGCCCGCAGCACCGGGACCCTGACCACGAGAACCTGCGAGCCGGGCCGGGCCACCCAGATCACCAGCGTGTCTTCGGCGAGAAGGTACGAGAGCCAAACCGCCTCGCTGTAAGCGAGCGTTTCCATGAGGCGCGCACCCTCATCCGCGAGCCCGCTACCACCGGCCGTGTCAGACGCGTTCCGGAGAGTCAAGAGCGCCTGAGCCCGCCCCCGTTCGGCGGCCGCGAGCGCCGCGAGCCTGGCGCGACGCTCTCCTACTTCGCCCGCCCTGGCCAACCAGGCAAGGGCCCAGGTCCCGTAAAGCTCGAAGTCCTGCTCGCGCAGGCTCACGCGGTTAGGATCATCCCCGGCCACACCCGCCAACCGCGCGCGAACTCGCGAAGCCGAATCGTAGAGGGCAACGGCGACCGCGAGGTCAGGCCCAGCCCCAGTCCGATGTCGCATCCACCCCCGGCGGTACAGCGTCTTCGCCTCGCCAAACCGATCGCGAGTTCCCCGGTACAGCGCCAACGCGGAGTCATAACAAACCGCCGCTGAGTCCACCGCGCCGTCTTCCAGCCAACGGTCTCCCAGTGCGAAGAGCGCATCGGCCTCCGTCCGCCGATCGTTTTGCGCACGCGCCAGCAACAGCAAAGCCCTCGCAGAAGAGCGGGAAGGCTCCGCGGTGTCGGGTTGCGACACGTACCTCAGAAACGCTTCGGCATCCGGCATCCTGCGTATCGCTTCGCGGATGATGTCCGATTCCAGGATGAGGTCTATGGCCCGCTCCGCGGCCGGCGCAGCCGTGTCCTCCGCCGTGGCCCGCTGGAGCACCGCCAGCGCCGAGTCGGCCAGACCCCGGCCAAGCAGATCTCCGACCATGCCGTACTGCACCGCCTGGATCTTCGTATCCGCCATCACCTGGCCCGAGGCGTCGCCCAGGTCGTGGTAGGTCGCAGAGGCGCGACGCAGATACCGCAAGGCTACCTCCGCACGACCGAGCGACGCGTACACGCTCCCCAGAGCATAGAGCGTCCTGGCGACGCGGGATCGAGCACGCGCCGCGTCTTGCACCAGGAGTGCAGCCGCGTAGAGGGCCAGCGCCGAATCGAGTTGAGACCGATCTTCATGGATACTCCCGAGCCCATACAGCACGAGGCCCTGCATGGCGGTGTCCGCTATGCCGGCGCGTTGGGCTGCTTGGCGGTAGAAGCCAGCAGAGGAGTCATAGAGCTCACCGGAGAACTCCCGACGGGCGCGTACCTGGAACAGCCACCCCAGGTTGAAGAGCGCGAGCGCCTCGTCTTCCGTATCGCGCACCTCGCGCGCGGCCTGGAGCGCCTCGCTGTACGCCGCCAACGCTGGCCCTAACTCCTGGTTAGCGAGGTGGATGTTCCCGAGGTTGAGCAACGTGCGTCCCACGTTGGCGCGGTCCCCCGCGGCGCGAAGCAGGGTCAGGCCGCTATCCAGGTGCGCCAGGGCGAGTGGCCCGTCCTCAAGATCCCAATACAGCGCCCCGATGCGACTGAGCATCCGCCCCTCCCCGACGGCATCACCGGCGCCTCGATACAGCGCCAACGCCCGCTGAGTGAGCGCCAGAGCCTTCTCGCTGGACCCGGGCAGCGCAGAACGTCGCACCGCCTGCGCTTCGAGATCGTAGTGGCGCGCGCTGTCCCGCGCGACCGACGCGACCTCCTGAGCCGCGAGCCGAGGAGCGTCTGCGGCGATCAAAGCCAACCAAAGGACGGCCTCCCTCATGGTCCGCCGGGCTTGGCGAGGGCGCGACGCTTGAGCTGCGCCGCCGCAATCGCGAGCACGCTGGCCAAGAGAAAGGTGACCGTACTCAAGGTGTATGCGGCGGCCACCGCGAAGTAGCTGGCACCGTACATGCCGGGGATCGCGTCCGGGCCCACGCGCAGCACCTGAACCTCGCGCGGGGCGCTGGCGACGCCGAGTTGTCCAGCCCACGCCCGGCCGTTATCCGTCAGGCTGGTCCCGACGAGGTAGTAGTGGGTCTCCGGGGGATCGCCGACCGCCGACAGCTCCACCACGAACGCGACCTGACCGAGGATCAAGAGAACCAACATCACCACGGCAACCAGCGCGACGACTCCGAGCCTGCGGCTCAACCAGCGCTGGAAGACCCACGCCAGGATCACGGATAGGACGACGATGATCGAGGAGGCAGGGCGCAGGATGGAGAGCTGTTCCGGAATGAGCCGGTCCGGAAGGAACAGCATCGAGATGGCCGCGGCAGCCCCGACCGCCGCCTGGGACTTGGGAATCCCCTTGGCGATCTCGGAGAGTGGGGTGGTCGGGTCGGCCATCAATTCATGGCTCCCGGCTGCCTCAAGGGGCTGCACACGTGGGTACATCGAGACGTGCAGTCCACCCGTTCGGGCTCCGATTCCCGACCGGTGGCGGGGTCGCGGCACACGAATAGGTACCACGCTGGGCGGACGCGGAGCGTCGCGTTGGTCGTAACGCTCGCGGCCGCCTCACGCGTATCGAAAGCCCGCCAGTACCGCACCGTCATCCCCGGTGGCTCGGACCGCACCTCGGCCGAGGCCTGCCCAAAGGCCGCCAGCGCGTTCTCCAACTCGCGAACCGCGTCCTCCACCGAACCCACCACCGTGCCACCGCGGGTGGAATCAGGCAGCTGCTGCAGCAGCCCGGCGGCTTTGAGGACAAACCGGCGGCGCTCATCCGGTGTGGCGGTTCCCAGGAGCGAGGGACCGGATTGAACGAGCGACGTAATGTCGGCGCGCAACTGGGGTGGAGGCGGAGCCTGACCCCAGGCTCCCGCCGGAAGAAGGAAAAGCCAGCTCCCGATTACGCGACTCAAGCAGACCCGCAGCGACATTTTCCCCTCCTGGCTGGTCGGCTGGCAGCGCCCCCGAAGGACGGAAGGGCAGAGCCGATACCAACCTTCGTCATGTGGCAAGTGTGCCGGCGGCGAGGGGCCGGGCAACCCGGGGTTTCGTGGGCTATTCTACTGATTATCCCTGAAGCCGCCGATAGGGCGTTTTCCGCGGAACGCCGCGTCACCAACACGATCGCCACCGGCCAGCTCACGCCTGCCCCACCTCCCCCACCATCTCCCCCGCCGGACTCCAGGTCCCCGCCCCACCCCGCTGGAACACCTGCGACCCGATGTGCTCGCCCAGGCAGCGGTAGCTCTCCCACAAACCTGGGATGATCCGCCTGGTATTGCGCCACGTCCACCGGCTCGTCGCCCGTGAGACTCGGCTTGACCAGCAGCAACCACCCGCGGCCGCCTCCGGCATACTGCACCTCCGCCAGCGCCGCGTGAGCCGAAGACCGCGGGCTGGCGCCGCCGGCGGCGCTGCGAGGGCTCACGCCCTCGAGCGGGCCGATCGTTGGGCGCAGCTCAGCGGCAAGCTTCAGGTCGTCGAGCCCCGCGCGATCCAGGAACCGGATCTCCGCCCCGTAATCCACCCGCGCCTTCCGCACCAGGTTGCCCAGATCCTCGAAGCCGTACTCCGGGTCCGCCCCGCAATCGCACACCACCATGAACGGCAACCGCCGCCGGATCAGCTCGTAGACCGCCGTGTTCTCGAAATGGCCGCCGTCGGTGAGATACCACTGCTCCAGGGCCACGCCGTGGAACCGCGCCAGCCACTCGTCCAGCAGGAACCCCTGCACCGGCAGCACGTGGCGCAGCGTGAACCCCAGCCACGTGGTGATGCTGCGCCGGGATCGCCCGGCCCGGTCCTGCGGCGCAATCCCGCTGTTCCACCAGTAACCCAACCTCACGTTGGCCAACCCCGCGAGGACACTCAGCCCAAACGAGGTGCGCGCGCCCAAGCCGGTGCTGAACGCGGCACCCGATATCGCCACCCATTCGCTGACGCCGAGCTGCTCGGGTACCGCCGCGGTCGGAAACACCCGGAAGCGCCCGGGGCGGGACCGTGCCACCGGAGCCATCATCCAGTGGACCGCGCGGGTCCAGAGCCCGGCCTTCGCCGCCGCGTCCCAGACGGCATGATGCCGAAGCCCCACGCTCACCCCGCCCGGCCCGATCGCGAGCGAGACCCCTTTCCGATCTCGCTGCTCCACCTGCGAGCGCCCGTCAATCGTCTCGTTCACGGTGACGTTGATGAGGTGCACCGGCCCGCCCAACTCCTCGGGGTGGTACTGCGCCAGCGCGATACCATCATCCGGATGGCTCTCGGCGAGCGGAATGGGTCCCCGCTCGTCGCCCAACCGTTTGGGGTTCGACGCGCCGAGGTACGCCCGCCTGAGCCGCGCCTCGTAGACCGCGTAGAGCGACGAGCGGTTCACGAAGATCAACATCCGGCCCATCGCCCACGCCAGGAGCCCGAGGCCGGCAGTGACCCACACCAGCCGAGTCAGGTCGAGCTGGCGCGCGAGCACCACCGGCCAGGGCGGATCCCAGGTCCGCACGTCGTCCAGGCGCCCGGCCCAGGCCAGGTAATGCGGCACCGTGGCCAGCACGCCGAGGATTGCGAAGAGCAACAGGAACGCCACGGCGCCGGCCACCAGCGCGTAGGGCAAGCGCACCGGTTTCCCGTTCTGCTGCAGGAACCGCTGGAGCAGCGGCCGGACGGCGCCCGCGATAGCGGCGACCGCGGCGTATACCGTGGGGATCCGGACCGGCGGCCCGAGCAGCAAGAGCATCCCGACCATGTCTACCGCGCCCAACGCCACGAACACGCCGAACACCACCAGCGCCTGTGTGAGCCACTGGGTGAAGCCGGCCCGCAGCGCCTGCACGTCCCCGCCGGCCCCGGCCTCTCCCGCGCGCGGTTGCCGCAGGGCGACCCACGCCCAGCCAAGGACGTAGGCTACCAGCGTGGCGCCGGCCGTGATCGCCACGGGCCACGCGATCGCCAGGACCATTCCCTGGCGGATGAACCAGCCGGCGACCAGGACCGCCAGCGCGACCACCCCGACGCGCAACACACCGCGAATCCGTCCGCTCCCCGGGTCGGCGTCGGGGACCAGCCAGTACGCCCAGCCCAGGGCTATCACCGCCACCAAGGCGCCGGCGCACAACGCGGCCAGGAACGGGCTCACCCACACGCCCTGGAACGCGAATACGCGCAACACCTCGCCCGGCAGAGGCCGCAGCGCGAGGTACGCCATCAGTTCGAAGACGCAGAGCACGAAGAGGCACGAGACGATCATCACCACGTGCACCGAGACCCAGTTCCGCGCGGCGACCGCGGCTCCTTTGAGCAAGTCGCCGGTGCCGGTGGGCGCCAGATAGCGCCCGTTCTCGCGGAGGAACCGGATGGGCGAAGACTGGGAGTCCTTAAGCACCTCCTCCGGGCGCTGGCTCGGGTTGTCGCGGCAGAAGAGCCTGCCCAGGAACGAGCCGAAGTAGCCGCCGCCGGAGACGGTGGAGAGATAATCCACATAGCGCAGCAGGCCGTGCTGCGCCAGGCCCTGGAAGAAGCCCAGGCAGAAGGTGGCGCTCCGGATGCCGCCGCCGGAACAGGCCAAGCCTACCTTCCAGCGGCGCTCCGGCTTAGCCAGGGACCGCTCCCGTTCCCTCAAGGCCGCCGGATACTCGGGATTCTCGGCGTCCTCGACGGGCGTGAGCTGGCGGATGGAGGGATCAGACGTGACTCACTCCTCCTTGTCTTTCAACGCAAACAACGAGTCCGCCAGGTCCTTGAGCTTGAGCATGAACTCGTGCGACCCGTACCCGGCCAGCAACGAGAACGCGATGTACGGCATCCGGCCCAGCAGCGTGGCCCACGCCAGGTTCCCCTCCTGCGTGCCGACGTTCAGCGTCATCGCGCCGCCCAACAGCAGGAAGAACACGATCAGCCCGCTGATCCCGCCGGCCAGGGGGCGCAGGAAGTACGACAGATCGTAGTTCACGTGGTAGTCGCCCGAAGCGGAGTGTTTGGAGAGACCCCGGAAGTTGTAGAGGCACGCGCCCATCACCCCGGCCACGAACATCACGGCCGTGGTGCGGGCGAACAGGGCGCGCAGGGCGAGATCGTCAGGACTGACCTCGCCGGCGGCGGGGTGCGCCGCGGGAAGGGAGAGCAACAGCCAGACGAAAGCCACCGCCGCCGCGAGCACCACGATGGTGGTGTACGCGACGACCCGGCCAATGCGGTGCGAGCCGGAGGGGCTGCTCCCCGCCTGCATGAGGGCTCCGGTAGGGGTGCTTCTAATCTGGCGAATCCGCCCGCGCCCGCTACTGCGTTCTTGGGACACCCGACCTGCGTTTTGGGGACATTTGGTCTGGAGAAGGGGCCACGGGCGCCTCTTGGATGCCCGCTTGACCCCTCCCTGTACCCCGCCATGGCCAAACAGGCCTGCGGCGCGACGCTGGGGTCCAACCCGCAATTCTCGCTGAATCCGCTCGCGGCAACTCAGGTTCTGGGCGGAAGCCGGGGCCAGATCCCAGGGGCCTCCCTTCATTACCCATTCGAGCGCCCGCGAGCAACAGATCACCGCAGAGGGCGAAGAAAGGTGGAGGAGCGTCTAGCGATTCAGAGCCGCGGGTCGGCGGGGCTGGCCGCCTAGAACATGTGGCCGAGCTTGAGGTAGGTCTGGAGCCCGGCTTCGCGGCCGTGGCCAAAATCGGCCGCGATGATGAACGACTGACCCCACGCCACGCGAAGCCCCCCGCCCTTCCCCCAGTGCAGCCCGGCCGCACCGTCGCCCGCCCCACGATCGTCCCACACGCGCCCGGCGTCCACGAAGCCCACCGCACCGAGCTGCCACGGCGCGCCCAGGAAGCGGAAGCCCGGACCCCGCCAGCGGACCTCCAGGTTGCTCAACGCCCTGGTCCGCCCCAGGAACCGCTGCCACAACACCCCGCGCACCGACTCCGCGCCGCCCAGCCCGCCGAAGTCCTGGAACGACGAGCCCAGGTCCGACAGCATCGCGACGGGCATCGCGCCCTCGATGTGCTCGCCGAACACGCGGGCCGCGACGGTGAGCGACGGATCCAGACTCAGGTAGCCGCGGAGCGTGCCGGTCCAGCGGGTGAAGTCGTCGCCGCCGGGCAGCACCACGCCCTGCCAGGCGATGCCCTCGAGCCACATGCCGCGCCGCGGGTCACGCTCCAGGTCGCGGGTGTCATACACCAGTCCGACCTTGGGGCCGAGTGACGTGGACGCGTCCTCGCCGGAAGGGATGGTGCCGTTGCCGAGGTCCACCGCGAACTGGGTGCTGGGATCCCGGGCGGCGGTGGCGTTGCGGTTCACCGCCACGCCGGTGAGCAGGCGCACCCGTGGCAGCACCCGCCACTGAAGATCCACCACCGCCACCGCGCGGTTCCTTCGGTAGGTGTAATAGTCGGGCAGCGACGGGCGCGTGGTCAGGGCCGCGTCGTAGGCCGACGCGTTCCCCAGGCCGAAGTACGGCTGGCAGCAGTCGCGGTCCACGTAGGCCCGCACCGTGAGCCGCACCGCCTCACCGAATTGTCGCGGGGCGTCGTAGAACACCGTGACCGAGCGCCGGCCGCGCGTGGTGAAGAAGACGATGGGCTCGAAGGCCCAGAGATACGGCGGCTGGCTCCCGTCGCCGTACTGGTACAGCCCGCCGGTGACACCGTAGCCGAACCCCTGGTCGGAGTCATAGTTCAGCGCCGGAAGAGCGGACCAGCCAAGGCCGGTCTGGGATTGCTGCGCCAGAGCCGGCGTGGCGACTTGCGTGACGAGAACGGCCCAGAGCGTCCAACGCATGGCGCTGCCTGGAAGACGGACGCGGGCGATTATGCACGCCCACCAGCGCCGGCGCAACGCGCGCTTCTGGCGTTCCCCCGTACCGGGGCCTATCCTAGTGAACCCCTCCCCGAACCGGACCTTCTTTGAAAGGAGGGGTACCGATGGTTCTCATCAGTCGCGGCCGCGTCATGGGGCTGGCCCTCATGGCGGCGGTTGGCATCGCGGTTCCCGCCGCGGCCCAGACCCGCATCACCACCCCCAAAGAGCAGTTCGGCTCCAACATCGGCGACGACTATTTCCTCGCCAGCTACACCCAGCTGGCGGACTACTGGCGCAAGCTCGACGCCGAGTCGGACCGTCTGGTGGTGCAGGAGATCGGGAAGAGCGCCGAGGGGCGGCCGCAGCTCATGGCCATCATCACGTCGCCCGAGAACCACGCCGGGCTGGCGCGCTACCGGGACATCTCCCGCCGCCTGGCGCTGGCCGAGGGACTGACGGACGACCAGGCCACGGCACTCGCGCACGAGGGCAAAGCCGTGGTCTGGATTGACGGCGGCCTCCACGGCACCGAAGTGCTCGGCGCCCACCAGCTGATGGAAACGGTCTATCAGATGGCGAGCCGCACCGACCCCGAGACCCTGCGCTTCCTGAACGACGTGGTCTTGCTGGCGGTGCAGGCCAACCCGGACGGCATGGAGCTGGTCTCCGGCTGGTACATGCGCGAGGCCGACCCGCTCAAGCGATCCATGGAAGGCCTTCCGCGCCTCTACCAGAAGTACATCGGGCACGACAACAACCGCGACTTCTACATGGTCAACCAGCCCGAGACCGAGAACATGGCGCGGGTGCTCTACCTGGAGTGGTCGCCCCAGATCCTCTACAACCACCATCAGACCGGACCGCAAGGCGTGATCCTGTTCGCGCCGCCGTTCCGCGATCCGTTCAACTACAATCTGGACCCGCTCCTGATGGCGGAGATTGACGGGGTGGGCGCCGCGATGCACGAGCGCTTCATCGCGGAAGCGAAGCCCGGCGCCACCATGCGCAAAGGGGCCAGCTACCAGACCTGGTGGAACGGGGGCTTGAGGACCACCGCGTACTTCCACAACATGATCGGCCTGCTCACGGAGACCAAGGGGAGCCCCACGCCCATGACCATCCCCTTCTATCCCGAGCGCCAACTACCCAGCGGCGACCTGCTGTGGCCGGTGGAGCCCACGCAGAACTGGCATTTCCGGCAGTCCATTGACTACTCCATCACCGCCAACCGCGCGGTGCTGGACTACGCCTCCCGCAACCGGGCGAAGCTGCTCTACAACGTGTATCTCATGGGCAAGCGCTCCATCGAGCGCGGCAGCCGGGACACCTGGACGGTTCACCCCCGGCTGATCGACGCGGTCAAGGCGGCGGTGGCGAAGGATCCCGCGGTGCGGTTGGGCGCGGAGCGTTTCCCCGGCTTCGGCCGCGAGGTGCCGGCCAAGTATTTCCAGATGCTGCGCGATCCCGCCAACCGGGATCCCAGGGGCTACATCATTCGGTCGGACCAACCGGACTTCCCCACCGCGGTCAAGTTCGTGAACACGCTGGTCAAGAACGGCGTCACCATTCTCCAGGCCACCAGCTCGTTCACGGTGGGCGGCAAGCAGTACCCGGAGAACTCGTACGTGGTGAAGACGGCGCAGGCCTTCCGGCCGCACGTGGTGGACATGTTCGAGCCGCAGGATTATCCCAACGACTTCACCTACGAGGGCGGCCCGCCCATTCCGCCGTACGACAACGCGGGCTACACGCTGGCGTATCAGATGGGTGTCAGGTTCGACCGCATCCTGGACGGGTTCGACGGCCCGTTCGTCAAGACCACCGGGTTGCAGAAGCCGCCGGCGGGAATGGTGGCCGGCGTGCAGGGCGCCCAGGGCTTCCTGCTCAGCCACGGGTACAACGACGGCTTCGTGGCCACCAATCGCCTGATGGCCAGGAAGTACGAGGTGCAGTGGCTCACTGAGCCGTTCCAGGCCAACGGGACGACCTATCCGGCCGGCACGGTCTATATCCCGGCCAAGTCGGGCCTGGTGCCCGTGCTCCACCAGCTCGCCACCGAGCTAGGGATTTGGTTCGATGGCGTGGCCAAGGGGCCGGAGGTGGGCGCGCTGCGAATACGACCGGTGCGGGTGGCGTTGTGGGATCGCTATGGCGGCTCCATGCCGTCGGGCTGGATCCGCTGGCTGCTGGAGCGCTACGAGTTCCCCTTCGAGCGCCTCTGGCCGCAGGCACTCGACGCTGGTCAGCTCGCCAAGAAATACGACGTGCTCATCTTCCCTACCGAGGCGATTCCGGAGGCCGATCGCGCCGGCGGTGGTGGCGAGAGCCAGCAGCCTGACGCCGCCAGCATTCCACCGGAGTTCCGCGGGTGGCTGGGCCACGTGACCGTGGCCAAGACGGTGCCGCAACTCAAGCAGTTCCTGGCCGACGGCGGCACCATCATCGCCATCGGCAGCTCCATCGCCATGGGCGCACATGCCGGCCTCCCCATCGGAAACCAGCTGGTGGACGCCTCGGGAAAGCCGCTCCCGGAGGACAAGTTCTACGTGCCGGGCTCGGTGCTGGAGGTGCGGGTGGATAACACTCGGCCCATCGCGTACGGGATGCCGGAGCGGGTGGACGTGTTCTTCGACCAGAGTCCGGTAATGAAGCTGTCGCCGGACGCCATGGCGCAGGGCGTGAACCAGGTAGCGTGGTTCGACAGTGACGCGCCGCTCCGGAGCGGCTGGGCCTGGGGCCAGCAGTATCTGGCAGGTGGCGTGGCGATGGCCGAGGCGAAGGTGGGCCGGGGCCAGCTGTATCTGTTGGGCCCGGAGGTCACCAACCGCGGCCAGCCGCACGGGACGTTCAAGTTCTTGTTCAACGGGATCTACCTGGCGGGTACCACGCAGATTCGGGGCGTGGCGGCACAGTAGGTTCCGGGCTCGCTCCTCCCCGCATCACGAAGCGCGGCAGCCAGTGGCTGCCGCGCTTCACGCATCCAGATCTCACGGCTTCCAGACCTTGAGTGGCTCGATGCGGGCGATGTGCGCCAAGTCCTGGTCCGTGGACAACATAGTCAGACCATGCCGGATGCAGAGCGCCGCCAGCAATGTATCTATGGTCGTGACCTGGATCCCCTTGTGTCTGCACGCCGTGTGGACGGTGGCAGCCCTGACGTGATCCTCGCGTTCAGGCACCAGGAACGGGAGGGCCGCGAACCGCTGCACGATGGCCTCACGGAATTTGGGTCCCGAGACGCCTTGAAGCAGCTCTTGCAGGACGAGACCGGTGGTGAACACCGCGTCACCCGCCCCCAGCGCGTTCCGGACGAACGCGACGTGGGGCGCCAAGGGCGGCGAGTCGCGTCGCAGAGCAAGCGACCAGACGCTGGTGTCCACGAACAGATTCACCGGCGGGACCGCTGGGCCTTGTAATCGTAGTCCGGGTTCCAATCCACCCTGCCGAATAGCTCGAGCAGCCGCCGCTGCTCTCGGCGGGCGATGAACTCCTCCAAGGCCTTGGTCACCGCCGCCTTCTTGGACTTCTCACCGCTCACCGCCAGGGCCCGGTCAATCAACGCGGGATCGATCGCGAGGTTGGTGGCCATCGAGGATGCTCCGGATGTGTGTACTATCACACAATAAGCTACACAGTTCTAGACGGTGGGACCAGCTCCGACTCGGTCACAGCTTGAGGAACGCGTTCACCGCGAGCGAGGTCCATAGGGCCACGAGAGCGCACAAGAGCAGGGCTTCCCCGGAAGGAGACAGTGGTGGCAATTCGGGGCGGCGCACGGCGATGAACACCACGCCCGCGATGACGACAAGATTCACGCACCATAGCATCAGCATCCAGCGGTTGAACCGGTCGCCCAAGAACGAGCGCCGAGCCCAGGCGGGCCTGAGTGTCTCCGCCGCATCGATCCACACTTTGGGATCGCCCAAGCGGACCGCCTGATCGGCGCCGACATTCTCCAGCAGCATCCCCAGCAGATTGAGCCGGTCCTCGTCGGTCAACAGCAGCTTCCCCTCGAACATCTCCAGCTTCTCCGGGCGGCGATTGGCGCGCTCATGAGATTCCGTCCCGGTCCAGGCCCGGCCCGCGCGCCCGATGTCCCAACGGAGGGTGTTCATTGGTGGCTCCACCAGGAAACGAGCGAACGTAAGGGAGACCGCTGGAAGTGCATAGGCAGAAAAACGCGAGCCGCGCCTCTTGACCCGGCGGTGGGGCGGCCGGCGCGTTCCGCCGGGCCCGTCGCCAGAAGGAGGAGGCAGACCGGCGGCCGTGGGAGGACGACGACTAGTGATAGGAGTCCCGCAATATCCGGAACCGTCGCGCATCACTTCGGTGATACCGGTGAAACGTGGAGGCGCGATCGTAGGCCGCACCCGGGCTGGCACTGGCGTTCTGTACATACGAATCGTATATTCATGTTCCGTGGTTTCGAGTGGGACCCACAGAAGAACGCGGCGAATCTCGCTAAGCACGGGATCGACTTCGACGACGCCATTGGCGTGTTCGACGGTCCCGTTCTGGAACCGGCGGTCCCACAGAAGCCGTCCGGGGAGGTCCGGTTCCTCGCGATCGGAATCGCGGATGAGAGAGTGACCGCTGTAGTTTACCCGCCGCGAGGCCGGAACCGGCGAATCATTTCAGCGCGGAGGGCGAGCAGACGTGAACGAGCGACGTATCGTCAGGCGTTCCCGCCGGGATCGCAAGGGGAAGACCGATTGGGCCCGGGTTGACGCGCTCACCGACGAAGACATCGCCAAGGCCGTGGCCGAAGATCCGGACGCGGCGCCGTTGTTGGACGCGGAGTGGTTCAAGCAGGCCCGCATCGTGCTGCCGGAGCCCAAGGTCGCCGTGTCCATCCGCCTGGACCGCGAAGTCTTGGACTGGTTTAAGCGGCTGGGCCCCGGCTACCAGACCCGGATGAACGCCGTGCTCCGGGCCTACGTGCAGGCCCATCGGAAGTCTCGCTAGCCAGACCCCTCTTGCGCCGCCCGGCCGGCCGCCGCATCGTAGTAGCGCGGGCGGTGATCCACGCCCAACCTCTTTCGGCCCTCCCCCAGCGAGGGTCCTTGGTAGAGGCAAAGGGGGGCAAACTCCCGGATCGCTCTGCGGGGAACCTTTGCGTCGCCGCGGTCAAGTCGCTGCTGGGGGGCAATTGGCCGTGGCCAGAGCGCAAAGGAACGCAACGATGCCTACCAACAAAGACTTCAAGCGCCTGGTTCGCGCCCGCATGCGGAAGACGGGCGAGGCGTATACTGCATTGACGGCTGGTGGGCCCAGACGGTGACGGTGGGTTACCAGCGCATCAAGGGCTTACGGGAGCAGGGCCAGCGGCGCTCGGGCGAGTACGAGGCCAGCAAGAGCCGCACGTTGCCGGTCTCACTCACCAAGCTGTACCGGGCGTTCAGCCAGCCGCGCCTGCAGTCGCAATGGCTTCCGGACGTGACGCTCGCGGTGCGGAGTGCGACGCCCAACAAGTACATCCACATCACCTGGGAAGACGGCACGGTCCAAGGCCCAGGTGGCGGTCCAGCACCGGAAGCTGCAAAGCAAGGAGGCGGCCAACCGGATGAAGCAGTACTGGACCGAGCGGCTGGACGCGCTGGCGGAGATGCTGGCGCCGGGCGGGAACGGGAAGTCGTAGCCGGCGACTCCGGATCGTTGAAGGACGGAGGGCGGGCCGACCTGACGGCGTTGGCGGCGCTGCGCTAAGCTGTCCCCATGCCGGCCGGCTCGCTCCCCCGCCTCTCCAAGTCCCGCTTCGTGGCCGGATGCCAGTGCCACAAGCTCCTGTGGTGGACGGTGCACGAGCCGGACGCGGACGAGCTCAAGCCGGACAAGGTGCTCCAGGACCGCTTCGACCAGGGCCGCCAGGTCACCACGCTGGCCCGCACCCGTTTCCCCGGCGCTACGCTCATTCCCTTTGGGCCGGAGGGCGGCCGCATCGAGGCCACGCGGTTGGCGCTCGACTTCGGCGCGCCGTGCATTCAGGAGGGCGCCTTCAGCGCGGACGGCGTCTTCGTGGCACCGGACGTGCTGCTCAAGGACGGCGATGGGTACACGCTGATCGAGGTGAAATCGTCCTCGCATCTCAAGGACGATCACATCCCGGACGCCGCCATCCAGACGCACGTGCTTCGTCGCTGTGGCGTGGACGTGCGCCGCGTCGAGGTCATGCACCTGAACCCGGAGTTCCGGCACCCGGATCAGGGCGATCTCTTCGACCGAGAGGACGTCACGGAGCTGGTGGAGGCGCTGCTGCCTCAGGTGCCGAAGATGATCGCCGGGCAGACCGCGGCGCTCGCCGGGAAGCTGCCCGAGGTCGCCATTGGGCTCCACTGCTTTGAGCCGCGCGAGTGTCCCTTTCACGATCGCTGCTGGCCGGCCGATCCTGATCACATCTCCACGCTGTACAACAACGGGCCCAAGCGGACCTGCGCGTTCATGGCACAGGGCATCCACTCGGTGTGGGACATTCCTCCCAGCGAGAAGCTCCCGGACGCGGCCAAGCGTCAGCTCAAGGCGCTGAAGGTAGGGAAGATCATCGTGGAACCGGGCTTGAGGGCGGCGCTGAATGAGGCACTCGGCACTGGCGGGCTTGGGTTTCTGGATTTCGAGACCATCAACCGAGCGGTGCCGGTGTGGGGTGGCCTGGCTCCGTGGCAGCAGACCGTGGTGCAGTTTTCCTACCACGAACAGACGGGGTCCGGGATCCGGGGTCCGGGGTCCGAACAAACGGGGTTCGGGGTCCGGGGTTCGGGGTTCGGGAACTACACCCACCGGGCGTACCTGGCGGAGGGTCCGCATGATCCGCGGCCCGAGTTGGTGGAGCGGATGCTGGAGGCCACGGCTAATGCAGACCGCATTGTGATGTATTCGCCGTTTGAGCGGAGCCGGATCAACGAGCTGGCGGAACAGGTGCCGGCGTTCGCGAACAATCTCAAGGCCTTGGCGGGCAAACTGGTGGACCTGTTGCCCATCGTCCGGAACCACGTGTATCACCCGGACTTCCAGGGCAGCTTCTCGCTCAAGTACATCCTGACGCCGCTGGTGCCGGACTTGACCTACAGCGATCTCACCATCGTGGACGGGCAGGTGGCGAGTGTGGAGATCGCGCGCCTGTTGTTCGTGGCGCATTTGGTGGAGGATCGCGATCAGCTGCGGCAGGACCTGCTTGCGTATTGTGAGCGGGACACCTGGGCGATGGTGCGGTTGGTAGACAGGCTGAGAGAGCTGGCGAGCGCAACGGGTCCGGCGCGGGCTTGACCGCCGGCGTCGCGGCGTTCAGAGTCTCCCGGGGCCGCATGGCTCCGTAACTCGGCGTCCTTGCTGGCGACAACCCCGGGCCGTATCGTTACCCTTCCTCGTTGCTTCGAGCGCCCGGCCGGGTCCTTCGGCGCGGGCGCCCGTGTTTTGGTACTTCCCGCGGAGGCTGGCGCGTGGGTTCGGAGATCCCGATCGCGGTCACGGTGAACGGCGTCCGCCACCAGCGCTCCGTGGAGCCGCGGCTCCTCTTGAGCGACTTCCTGCGCCATGACCTGCAGCTCACCGGCACCCACGTCGGGTGCGAGCACGGTGTCTGCGGCGTCTGCACCGTGCTGCTCGACGGCGAGGCGGTTCGCTCGTGCCTCATGTTCGCGGTGCAGGCCGACGGCGGCGAGATCCTCACGGTCGAGGGGCTGGCGACCGGGAACGGGGACGATTTGCATCCGCTGCAGCGGGCGTTTCGCGACGCGCACGCGCTGCAGTGCGGGTTCTGCACCCCGGGCTTGCTCATGACCCTGGTGCCCTTCCTCCGGGAGCACCCCAACCCCGGCGATCCCGAGATCCGCGAGGCGCTCTCCGGCAATCTCTGCCGCTGCACCGGGTACCAGAACATCGTGGAGGCCGTGAAAGCGGCCGCCCGCCCATGATCGGCCGCTCACCGCCGCGCAACGAAGACGCCGCCCTGCTCACCGGGCGGGCGCTCTTCGTGGACGACGTCCACCTGGAGGGCATGCTCCACGTGGCCTTCTTGCGGAGCGACCACGCTCACGCGCGGCTCATCGCCGTGGACGCGAGCTCCGCGCGAGGCCGGCCCGGGGTCGTGGCCGTCTACACGGCGGTGGATCTAGGCGACTACTGGCAGCCCGGGCCGCTGCTGGTGCCGCCGCCTCCTATTCCCGGCCTCACGTTCCACGCCGCCACCCAGGTCCCCCTGGTGAAAGACAAGGCGCGCCATGCGGGCGAGCCTATCGCGATGGTGGTGGCCGAGAATCGCTACCTGGCCGAGGACGCGCTGGAGCACATCGTCGTGGACCTGGAGCCGCTGGATGCGGTGGTGGACCTCGAAGCCGCGCTGGCCCCCGGAGCCCCCGTGATCCACCAGCAGCTGGGCTCCAACCTCGCGGCCCACGTGGTGCAGCACAAAGGCGACTACCGGCAGGCCCGCGCCCAGGCGGACCGCGTGATCGCCCGCCGGTTCCGCTACGACCGCGGGGCCGCGGCGGCGATCGAGAATCGCGGCCTGGTGACGCACTGGGACGCGCGCGCCGGCGAGCTCACCGTGTGGGACACGACCCAGGCACCGATTCCCCTCCGCAACGGGCTGGCCCGGATGCTTGGCCTGCTCGAGTCCCAGGTCCGCGTGATCGCGCCGTTCGTGGGCGGCGGGTTCGGCCCCAAGATCATGATGTTCTATCCCGAAGAAGTGCTCTTGCCTTGGGCCGCGATGCGTCTCAGACGGCCCCTCAAGTGGATCGAGGACCGCCAGGAGAACTTCTACGCCACCAGTCAAGAGCGGGAGCAGATCCACGACGCCGAGCTCGCGGTCACCAAAGACGGCCGCATCCTGGGCGTGCGGGACATCTTTCTGCACGACACCGGGGCATACGATACCTACGGCCTCACCATTCCGATCAACAGCCAGTGCACGCTGCTGGGGCCCTATCAGGTCGCCAACTACGACAGCGAGTTCAAGGTGGTCTTCACCAACAAGCCGATCGTAACACCGGTGCGCGGCGCGGGACGCCAGCATGGCGTGTTCGTGATGGAACGCCTGCTCGATATCGCCGCGCGCGAGCTCAAGCTCGATCCGGTCGAGATCCGGCGGCGGAACTATCTCTCGCCGGACGCGTTCCCCCACGACCACGTGATCCTGTTCCAGGACTCGGCGCCGCTGGTCTACGACAGCGGCAACTACCGGCCGGCGCTGGAGCGGGCGACCGCGGCCGTGGGCTACGATGGGTTTCAGGCGGAGCGGGCGCGGGCGCGCGCCGAAGGGCGACGCGTAGGCGTCGGGATCGTGTCGTACGTGGAGGGCACTGGGATCGGCCCCTACGAGGGCGCCCGCGTCACGGTCGAGCCGAGCGGCGAAGTGCGGGTCGCCACCGGCGTGGGGACGCAGGGGCAGGGGCACTTCACCACGCTGGCGCAGGTGGTGGCGGATGTGCTGGCGGTGGACGCCGCCCGGGTGCACGTGGTGACCGGGGACACGCGGGAGTTCCACTGGGGCACCGGTACCTTTGCCTCGCGCAGCGCGGTGGTGGCGGGCAGCGCCTGTCACGCCGCGGCGCTGGCGGTGCGGGACAAGATCCTGAAACTGGCCGGCCTGCTGCTCGAAGCCCTGCCCGCCGAGCTGGAGCTGGCGGGCGGCGCCGTGCAGGTGAAGAGCGATCGCGGGCGATCCATGAGCTTCGGTGAGCTGGCGGTGCGCGCCAACCCGCTCCGCGGCGCGGTGAGGCCGGGGACCGAGCCCGGTCTCGAGGCGACCGCCTACTTCGGCCCCGATCGGGGGAGCACCGCCTCCGGCGTGCACGCGATCGTGGTGGAGGTCGATCCCGAGACGGCCATGGTCAAGATCCTTCGCTACGTGGTGGTGCACGACTGCGGGCGCGTGATCAATCCGGTGGTGGTGCAGGGACAGATCCAGGGCGGCGTGGCGCAGGGCATCGGTAACGCCTTTTACGAGCAGCTGGTGTGGGACACCAACGGGCAGCTCAAGAACGCGTCGTTCATGGACTACCTGGTGCCGACGGCCACGGACGTTCCGAAGGTCGAGACCCACCACATCGAAACGCCGTCGCCGCTCAATCCTCTGGGCGTGAAGGGCGTGGGAGAAGCAGGCTGCATTCCGACGGCCGCGGCGTTCGCCCAGGCGGTGGAGGACGCGCTGTCGGAGTACGGGCTGGAGATCTGTGACATCCCGCTGAGTCCGAATCGGTTGTTCGAGCTCATCAGGGCGGCAGAAGCGGCGGGGGCGGCGGGGGCGGCAGCGCGGCAGACTGGTGGAGCGGCGGGGGCGGCAAAACGATGATCGTCGAGGGCGAGTTCACCTTTCAGGGACCGCGCGAGATGGTGTGGAACCTGCTCCAGGATCCCGAGGTGTTGGCGAAGGCCCTCCCCGGCGCCAAGACGCTTACCAAGACTGCGGAGGATCGGTTCGACGGCGCCATGCAGGTGGGCGTGGGTCCCGTGACGGCCGGCGCGTTCTCGGTCACGGTGGTGCTCAAGGACCAGGTTGCCCCCGAGCGATTTTCCATGCAGGTGGACGGCAAAGGCGGGATCGGCTTCACGCGCGGCACCGCGAGCGTGGAGCTACGCGCGGCCGAGGGCGGCGACACGCTGATGAAGTACCGGGCGGACCTCCAGATCGGCGGCAAGATCGCGGGCGTGGGGCAGCGGGTGCTGGACTCCGCGTCCCGGGCGATGACCAAGCAGGGGCTCGAGGCGGTGAATCGCGAGCTTCAGTCGCGCCTCACCGGCGCCGCGCCAGCTCCGGCGCGCTCGCGCACGCGGTACTGGGCCGCGGCGGCCCTGGCGCTGGTCGCCCTGACTATCGCACTGTGCGGAGGACCCTGGCGGTGAAGCCCGCGCCGTTCGCGTACCACCGCCCCCAGAGCGTCGAGGAGGCGACCGGCCTCCTGGCGCAGTACGGTGCCGAGGCGAAGGTACTGGCGGGCGGGCAGAGTCTCATTCCCGCCATGAACTTCCGGCTGGCCCGGCCCGCGGTGCTGATCGATCTCAACGGCGTGGCCGAGCTTTCCTATATAAGAGCGGGGAACCGGAGCGGGCTTCGCATTGGCGCGACTCCGCCTCTTTCTGCCGGTATTCCTCCTCCAGGGCCTGCCGCTGGGACGCGAGCTCCCGGCGGTGGCCCTCGCGTTGAATGCGCGCTGCCGAGTGCTGAGCCGCCGGGGCACGCGGACCATCGGGGCCGGCGAGTTCTACACCGGCCTGTTCAGCACGGCCCTGAGTCCGGACGAGGTGCTGGTGGAAGTGGAAGTGCCGCCCCCGCCGCGGCAGAGCGGCTGGGCGTTCACCGAGCTGGCGCGCCGCCATGGGGACTACGCCCTGGTGGGGATCGCGGTTCACGTGACGCTGGACCAGCGCGGGCAGTGCGCCGCCGCGCGGATCGCCCTCTTGAGCGTGGGCGACGGACCGGTGCTGGCGGTCGAGGCGGCGCGCGCGCTCCCGGGGCAAGCCCCGTCAGCCGCGCTCATCCGCGAGGCCGCGGACGCGGCGGCCACGCGCGACGTGGATCCGCCCGGCGACATTCACGCTACTGCGGCATACCGCCGCCACCTCGTCGCCGTGCTGGCGAGACGCGCCCTGGCGCGCGCCTTCGAGCGCGCCGCGGCACCGGAGAGCCGGGCATGACGCAGCCGGCGCAGACGGCGGCGGACCCGGTGGCGCTGAGCGAGGGCCTCGCCCCCAGCGGACTCCTCAATCCGGACCTCGCCCCGATACCGCCGGATCGCCGCACCTGGAACCTGTGGCACATCGCCTCGCTCTGGGTGGGCATGAGCGTGTGCATCCCCACCTACATGCTGGCCGCGAGCATGATCGACGCTGGGCTAAGCTGGCGGCTCTCCCTCTTCGCCGTAGTGCTCGGCAACGCGATCGTCCTGGTGCCGATGGTGATCAACGCCCACGCCGGCACCAAGTACGGAATCCCGTTCCCGGTGTACTCGCGCGCCGCCTTCGGGACCACCGGCGCCCACGTCCCCGCGCTGCTTCGCGCGGTGGTGGCGTGCGGCTGGTTCGGGATTCAAACCTGGATCGGCGGCCTCGCGATCCACGCGTTGCTGGGGATTCTCTGGCCCAGTTGGTTGACCCTGGGCGGCGACTGGCGGTTCATGGGCTACGGCGCCCCTCACTACCTGAGCTTTCTCCTGTTCTGGGTCGTCAACATCTACTTCGTCTGGGCCGGCACCGAGGGGATCAAGTGGCTCGAGACGCTCGCGGCCCCGCTGCTGATCGCCATGGGGCTGGCGCTGCTGGCGTGGGCGGCCGTCAAAGTGGGCGGGGTGGGCGCGATCCTGAACCAGGCCGATCGCCTGGGCTCCGCCGCGTCCGGTCGCGGCGCCTTGCTCCCCTGGATCACGGCGATGGTGGGCTATTGGGCGACGCTGTCGCTCAACATCCCGGACTTCACCCGCTACGCCAAGAGCCAACGCGACCAGGCGGTGGGCCAGGCGATGGGCCTCCTCACCACCATGCCCCTCTTCGCGTTCATCGGCGTGGCGGTGACCAGCGCCACCGTCATCCTCTATGGCCAGGCCATTTGGAATCCGGTGGACCTGCTGGCCCGGCTCACCACCGAGTATGACAGCCCCGCGCTGGGGCTGCTGGCGTTGTTGGCCGTCGTCATCGCCACGCTCACCACCAACATCGCCGCCAATGTGGTGGCGCCCGCCAACAGCATCGCCAACCTCGCCCCACGGCGGATCAGCTTCCGGCTGGGCGGGCTGATCGCGGGCGCGCTCGGCATCTTGATCTTTCCGTGGGAGCTGCTGGGACGCTACCAGACCTGGCTGATCAGCTACTCCGGCCTGCTGGGCCCGGTGGGCGGCGTGGTGATCTGCGACTATCTCCTGATCCGGCGCGGGACGCTCCAGCTCAGCGAGCTGTACCGAGAGGGTGGCGCATACGGCTACCGCGCGGGCGTGAACCCTCGGGCGCTGATCGCGCTGGTCGCGGGCATCCTGGTGGCGCTCGCGGGGACGCTCGATCCTCGGCTCCGATTCCTGTTCGACGGAGCCTGGTTCTCGGGGACGGTGGTGTCGTTCGTGGTCTACTGGCTGCTGATGCGACGATGATGCCATGGCGGATTCGGAGGGACTGGTTATGAAGACGTACGACTTATCCCAGCCGCTGAACGAGCGCAGCTCCTTCTGGCCCTACTATCCGCCGTTCGAGGTCAAGTACATCAAGCGCAAGGCCGAGCATGGCGTCAACGCGCAGTACATCATGACGTCCAACCATATGGGCACCCACCTCGACGCCCCACGCCATTTCGTCACCGCCGGCAAGACGATCGACGAGATCCCGATGGAGTGGCTCTGCGGACCCGGCGTGATCGTGGACCTCAGGGACCAGATGGACGAGCTGGCGGTCTACACGCCGCAGATGATCGAGCAGCGGGTCGAAGTGCGAAAGGGCGACCTGTTAATGCTCCACACCGGGTGGCACCGGTACGCGGACTTCGGCGCGACACCGGACGAAGAGCGCTATTACCACTACCACCCGGGTGCGCATCCGGACCTGGTGCCGTGGCTGCTCGAGAAAGGGATCCACATCTGGGGGGTGGACTGCGTCTCGACCGACCACCCCATGAACCTCCCGATCGGCCGGTTCCTGGGGAAAGGGGCCCACGGCCACTGCGACCGGGTCCGCGCCAAGGCGGAGCAGAAGTTCGGCGGCAAGGCGGCGGTGGATCGGTTGTTCCCGGACAGCGCGTACCAGCTCACCCACAACGCGCTCTTCCCCAGGGACTGCATCCACATCGAGAACCTGGGGGGCGAGATCGACGCGCCCGCGCTTCAGAACCAGCGGCTGATCGTGGGGTGCTTCCCCTGGAAGTTCAAGGGCGGCGAGGCGGCGTTCGCGCGGGTCGTGGCGTTCGTGGGGGAGTGGTAAAGGCCGCGAAACGGGAAACGTGAAACGGGAAACGGGACGCGCCGCACCGTCACGTCGCTCCGGGGGCGAGCTCGCCGATCTCTCGGCGACCGAGTTGCGGCGCCTGGTCGGCGCCAAGGAAATCTCGCCGGTCGAGGTGGTGCAAGCCTGTCTCGATCGCGTCGAGCGCTACAACCCGACCATCAACGCGATCGTCACGCTGAACCCGCGGGCGCTGGACGACGCCCGCGAGCTGGAGCGCCGGATTTCCCGGGGCGAGTCGGTGGGCCCGCTGTGCGGCCTGCCCGTGGGGATCAAGGATGTGACCGAGGTCGCGGGGCTCCGCACCACCTACGGGTCGCCGCTGTATAAGGATTACGTGCCGCCCGAGGACGCGGTGGTGGTCCGCCGGTTGCGCGACGCGGGTGCCGTGATCCTGGGCAAGACCAACACACCCGAGTTCGCCGCCGGCGGCAACACCTTCAACCAGGTGTTCGGCCGCACCCGGAATCCCTGGGACGCCAGCCGCAGCGCGGGCGGCTCCACCGGCGGCGGAGCCGCCGCGCTCGCCACCGGCATGGTCGCCCTGGCGCAGGGGACCGACCTGGGCGGGTCGCTGCGCATCCCGGCGTCGTTCTGCGGCGTGGTGGGGCTCAGACCTTCGGTGGGCCTGGTCCCCACCTATCCGTCGGACTTTCTCTGGGACACGCTTCAGGTCACCGGGCCCGTGGCCCGGACGGCGCCGGACGTCGGGTTGATGCTCCAGGCGATCGCGGGGCCCAGCGAGTGGTCGCCCCTGGGCCAGCCCGCCGCGGGACGCGACTTCGTGGCCGCGGCATCGGCCGGCATCCGGCCTGGGCTACGGCTCGCCTACTGCTCGGATCCGGTGGGCATCGGCGTGGACGCGGACGTCGAGCGCGTGTGTCGGAAAGCGGCGCTGGAGCTGGAGGAGGCCGGCGCCCACGTCGAGGTGGTCGAGCTGGATCTCGCCTTCGGCCGCCCGGCGTTCCTCGCGTTGCGCGGACTCTGGTTCGTGGCGCAGATGTTTCCGCGCTTGGATCAGCTGGAGCGGTTCGGGCCCAACGTCGCCGGAAACATCCGGGCGGGCCTGGCGACCGACGTGCGGGACCTGGGCGCCGCCGAGCAGGCCCGCGGGCGGATCTGGCAGGTGTTGCGCCAGTTCTTCGAGCGGTTCGATCACCTGCTCACGCCGACCATGGCGGTGCCGCCGTTCCCCGTGGAGGAGAACTATCCGCGGACCGTGGCCGGCAAACCCATGGAGACGTACGTGGACTGGATCGCGCCCACCTTCGTCCTCGGTCTCACCGGCCTTCCCATCGCATCGGTCCCCTGCGGACTGGACAGCGCGGGGCTGCCCGTGGGCCTCCAGATCGTAGGCCGTCCGTTCGGCGAAGAGGCCGTGCTCGCTCTGGCCCAGCAGGTCCAGGACCGTGGTCCGATCGGCAAGCCGAAACTGCGGTGAGGCCGTGAAGCGAGGCGAGAACTACCTTGGTCGTGGCCCCGCGGTCGCCGTGACCCCGTAGGGCCCCTATCCGGAGTCACCAGGAGCACACCATGCATCGAGGGATACTCGCCCTTGCCTTGGGCCTCGCGTGCCAGGCGAGCGACGCCTTGAGCGCCCAGCAACGGCGCCTCTCCGTCTACATCTCGGCAGACATGGAGGGGATTGCGGCTCTAAGCTCCACCGACGATCCCATGGGCCCCCGATTCATGACGCGCGAAGTGAACGCCGCAATCGCCGGCGCGTTCAACGCGGGGGCCACGCGGGTGGTGGTGAACGACGCCCACGGATCGCACGCCAACCTGTTGCAGGATCAGCTCGACCCGCGCGTCACCCTGATCCGGGGTTCCCTCAAGCCGTACGGGATGATGGAGGGGTTGGATAGCTCGTTCGGCGCCGTGCTGTTCGTAGGCTACCACGCCAAGGCGCGGAGCCTGGGCGGATTCGCGGCCCACACCGGATCCGGCATCGTGGCGGACTTGAGGATCAACGGTGTGTCGGTGGGCGAAGGGGGCATGAACGCGTTGTACGCCGCGTGGTACGGCGTTCCGGTGGCGTTCATCAGTGGAGACACGTTGGCGATGACGCAGCTACGCGCCCTGGTGCCGGGCGTGGTGGGTGTGGCGGTCAAGACCGGCATTTGGGATCGGGCGGTCACCACCATGTCGCCCGACTCGGCCCAGGCCGCCATTCAACGGGGAGTGGAGCGGGCGCTCCGGGGCACGCTGACGCGACCGCCCACGGTCACGCGCCCCGTCGCGGTGGAGTTGGAGTATTGCACGGCGATTTACGCCGAGGTGGCAGAGGGAATCCCGGGCGTGCGGCGGCAGGGTTATTCGACCGTGGGATTCACCACGCCGGACTACCCGGCGGCCTATCGGCTGATCCGGGTCCTGTACCGGCACCTCCAGCCGTAGCACCTTCACCACCCTCTCCGGCTCAGCCGTTCGTATCAGGAGCCGGCTGATTCAAAGCGTCCAGGAGTGCAGCGGCCTTGGTGTTGAACAGATACACCGCGGAGGGGAGAATCACCGGATAGCTCATCTCGAACAGCGCGTGGGCTACACCGTCTCTATGCAGGCGATCCAGGAAGCGGACTCAGGCTGTTCGATGCGTCGTCCCTGATGCTCGGCTGCAACGGCGAACCGAAACGCGACGTGTTGCTTGAAGTACCCCTGGTTCAGCAGGTAGGCGCCCACCTTGTCAATGGATTCCTTGAGCCTCGCAAAGCTCCGCTCGTCGTCCAGCGCCGCCGGCAGCGCCAGGTTCAGGCGAATCGCGATCGCCGAGGTTGCGCTCGGCTGGTCCGGCAGGTCAGGTTCAGGGTCGACGGAAGACCAGCATATGGTGCCCCGTATCGGAAACGCTGTACTGATCTGGCTCGTCGCCGCTCTCGCGGTCGCAGGCTGCGGCGGCGGTAGTCAGGCCACGGGCGAGAACGCGCCCGGCGAGTCAGCCGTCCCTCGCACGGTTGTGCTTGCTGCTATGAGCAACAGCGGCATCACGGGAACCGCGACTCTACAGGAGAAGGGCGACTCCACCACGGTGGTCGTGACGCTCGCGGGCGGCTCGCCCAGCACGAGCTACCCCAATCACATTCATCAAGGCACGTGCGACCAGAGCGGCCCGGTTCGTGATGGCGCATCTGCCGAATGGCACGCCGGCGGCGTGTGGCGTGATCTAGCACTGCTGCTTACGCGGAGCTGGTGCTCGGAAGTGACCGTTCGGTAGACGCGGCAGGTTCGCAACGTGCTGGGCGTTGCCCGGATCAGAAGGTCCGGCCGGCCTCGAAGATTCGTCGCGGCGGCGGCGGGCGCCATGGAGGACGGAAGTGTGAGGAGGGGGTGTGACAAGGCAATCACCCCGTGGGTGTCACCCAGCGCTCCACGGGGCGGGAGAGGAATTCCTCCACTGGAATCCCATCGGCTCCCACGATGAGTTGCCGTTTGGGCCTGAAGGCTTCGGCAAAGGCTGCCATCCCCGGCAGGGCGTCCCGCGTCCGGCCGCTCTTGACCTCGATGGCGGTGATCAGGCGCCCGGACCGGACTACGAAATCGACCTCCCGGTTGCGCTCCCGCCAGTAGCAGAGGTCGAACGCGCCCGTTGCGGCGGCGTTGGCCAGGTGGGCGCCGATCGCCGACTCCACCAGCCGTCCCCAGAACTCGCGGTCTCGCCGCGCCTCATCGAAGGACCGGCCCTGGGCCGTCGTCAGCGCGGTATTCAGCACCTGGAGCTTGGGGCTGGAGCCCCTGCTCCGGGCCGTCTGGCCGGCAAACTTCTGGAGCCCCGTGACCATCCCGGCGCCGGTCAGGAGGTCCAGGTAGTGGGCGAGCGTGGTGGCGTTGCCGGCGTCTTGGAGCTGGCCCAGCATCTTGGTGTACGAGAGCACCTGTCCCGAGTAGCGGCACGCGAGCTCGAACAGCCGGCGCAACAGGGCAGGCTTGTCCACCCGGGTGAGGAGCAGTACGTCCCGCGAGATGGTGGTTTCCACCAGGGCGTCGAGCACGTAGCGGCGCCACCGCTCGGGATCCTGGGCCAGCGGCGCGGCGCCGGGGTAGCCGCCGAAGTAGCAGTACTGCTCAACTGAGAACCCGAACGCGTCCCGCATCTCGGCGAACGACCAGTGGGGCAGGCGGAGCATCTCGAACCGCCCGGCGAGGGATTCCGACAGCCCGCGTTGGACCAGGAGCGGCGCCGAGCCGAGGAGCACGACGTGGAGCGGGGTGCGGTGGGCGGTGTCCTCGTCGCAGGGGCGTTTCACCGGCTCGGACCAGCCGGAGATTTTGTGGATCTCGTCGAGGGCGAGCACGGCGCCGCGGGGCCCCGCATCGCCGGCTTGGAGGCCCGCGGCGTCCCACTGCGCGGCGAGCCAGGCGCGGTCGCGGAGGGGGGGCTCGTCGGCCGAGGCGTATGCGTACGGCCGATCGAGCTGGGCCAGCACCTGCCGCACCAGCGTGGTCTTACCCACCTGTCGGGGCCCGGCCACCACCTGGATGAAGCGGCGGCGCTGGGTGAGGCGGGCGGCCAGCGTGGAAGCCATGGGCCGGGTGAATAAAGCGTCTGACGATTTGCTCATCGTGCTGAGTATTTTTACTCAGAACTTTGAGGAAATGCAAGTGAAGGAGACTATTCAGCTTCGGATAACAACGGTGTGGCTTATTAAGCGGTTAGCGCCAACGCTTCTCGGGATGGCGACAACCACCTCCAGCGATAACGCCTTGAAGGAGAAGGACATAGGCAGAAAAACGCAGGCGCTCACACCCACCTCATTTCAGTCGCACCAAGAAGCTTCCGCCATCGCGATCAAGGGCAAACTCCGCCACGAACGGCGCCAGGCTCGTTTCGAGTAGTCTCCGTACGAGCGGCATGAGCACCGGCCTGCCGGCTGAACGGTTGCCCTTACCCGTGACGATCCGAAACACCTGTCCAGAACCGTTCCTGGTGCCCGTCATCACGAAGTCGCGGACCAGGTGCTCGGCCTGATCACTTTGGACCCCGTGCAGGTCGAGCTCCCGCGCCGGCGTCTTGCCGAGTAGGGTTTGTGGCGCTTCGTGGCCCGTCACCTGTGCGAGACGTCGTTTCCGGCCCATGCTGGATCGTACCTGACGTAGTGGTTCGCGCGCTGGAGGGACACCCTAGAACAGGCCCCGGCATTGATCCCGCAGCGCATTCACCGTGAAGGGGGAGTCGAGCCGTCCCTTCCGCACGCGCCGCAGAAGCCCCTCAGACATGTCCTCCTTCAAGTGGCACTTGCCGTCTTTCATCGCCGGTCGGCTTCTCGGGTTCAACGGCGCCCCTCTTGATCTCCTCCCGTCGTGCCGGGCCGGTGGATTCCTTCAGCTTCTCACTCATGGGTGCCTCCGACGGCCGCCAGCGGCAGCGGCTAGGCCAGCGGTCGTGCGTGGAGGATTTCGCCGGCTGCCAAGGGCCTGACGTCGGCATCCGACAGCGTGAGCACGGCGACGGTATCGCCCCCGCCAGCAACGAATCCGACCTCGTAGCCACCCGGAGCATACCGGTGGACGGCATCCCGCACGATCCCGCCCATCGTGAGGGCGTTGACGGGATTGTGGCGCGGAATCGTGAGGATCCGGACGCCGTCCGTCATCACGATGTGCTTCGCCTGACGGACGACGCGGAACCCGGCCTTCTCAAGGGCCCGGACGGCGTCGCGGTGATTGACGCCTGGGATCTTGGGCACCCTCAGGAAGCGACTTCGACTTCGCGGACGGTGGCGCCTTTCAGGAGGTCATCGCGCGCGGCGAGGTATTCCCGAATGGCGTCCCCGATGTTCTCGAGCGCCTCTTGCTCCGTGGCACCCTGGGACCAGCATCCAGGTAGGCCGGGAACGGAGGCGCTGTAACCCTCGTCGGTCCGGTGCAGGGCGATCTTGTATTTCATCCGGGCGACGCTACGGCTTCTTTCCGTCCCCCTCGGCCGCACCACCGGATGGACTGCTGGAAGGGGTCTTGGGCGGCGTCGTGGAGATCTGCGCCGTAGGTGGCGTGACCGGCCCCGGGTCGCTCACGCTGAGATTCCCTTTGCGAAGGATATCGGCGATCGAGACGTTACTGGACTGGGGCTTCCGGACCACCTGCTCCTGAGGCTTCAGTTGTCTGGACATCTACGCGCTCTCCCGTACTCAGACGATACACGCCGAGGCGATCCTGAACGGCTGCCAGCTCGGAGGAGTCGAGCGGAACCAGCACGCTCTGAACCTGATCCTCACGTACGAATATCGCCTTATTCCCAGTGAATTGATAGCTGCCGGTGTCCGGATTGAATGGCATGGGGCGGTACAATACCACGTCTTTCCGGCGATCCCCCGACGCAATGGCCAGCGCGCCGTAGAACACCCGTCCATCAGTCAGGGTAACGAGCACCCACCGGCCGATGTGCTGGACGGCGAATTCGTCCCACGCCGAGCTGTAGAGGGATCGCCCCAGCACACGCCGGAGTACACCGGTCAGGGGACGCCACCTGACGAGCATCCCGAGCGCGACCGCTCCACTGACGGCAACCACGGCGTGCTGAAGCCACGACTTCAACACCACCGGCCATGGCAGGTCCGGGAGCTCGGCGGCGCGCCGCCACCAGTCGGGGCGAAGGTAGACCGGTACGCTGAAAAGGTACGGGAAGGTGGTTTCGAGAATAATCAGGCCGAAAAGGGCGGCGAAGCTGATGGCCGTGGCGCGGACCAATACGCCCTGGTCCGTAGGCTCCGGTCGCCAGGTCAGGAACCGGTAGGCGGCGTCTGCCACCACGCCCGGCAGCAGTACAAAGACCAGAACTAGAACGGCCTCGAGTGCCATGGTGCGAATGTAACGGGAGCCAAGTCGTGTACGAGTACCATTTTTACGCCGGCCGGCGCCGGTCTGTGCCTTCGTCCGCCAAAGGAGTTGGTGCGACGGCCAACGGCAAGGCAGCCCGTGGCTTGGCGGAAATCAGTCGCTCAACGGCCAAGCGTCAGTTCCCGTCGCTCACGCCCCACTCAAAGCCCGCCGTGGCGAGCCGCTCACTCAGGTTCTGCGTTCCGATCGTTCCGCCGTCCGTGAGCTTATGCGCCACGAACTCGCGCGCGGCCGCGACCGCCTTAGCCCCCGCATCGTCCGCTGTGTGCAGCACCAGCCGGTCCAGGCCGGCCATCTCCGCCGCCAGGACCTGGAGCGCCGACATGAGCACGCGGTTGCCGCCAAACGCCCCGCAGCCCCAGAACCCGCTGTGGACCGTGACCGGGGCATCCGCGGCCAGCCGGCGGGACTCCAGGACCGCGGCGCGGAAACCGGTAAACGCCGTGGCCAGGACGTACTCGATGTCGGCGGCGGTGTAGGGCCCGCTTCCCCCTGAGGGCGCCGCCATGGCGATCAGGTTGGTGATGGTGGGCGGCGTGACGGGGATGGTGGCGCGCCGGATGGCGTCCGGCGTGGCGCGTGCGAAGGCATTGCCGTAGAGGCCGTCGGGGCGGCCGGCCGCCGAGTCCGGGTTGGTCTCGATCAAGCAGCGACGCTCCACGCCCATGACCAGCACCGGCGTGGGTCGCCCGCGTTCGACGGTGAGGGCCTGGTGGCCGGTGGCAAGCAGGGCCTCCCGCAGCGAGCCCAAGGCCGGATGCTCGGCCACCTGCATCTCATCCTGCGCGAAGAGGCGCGATCCGTAGGCCACGAACAGGTTGGGGTCGGCGAAGTTGACGTGCCATTGGACGGATCCCGAAGGCTCGAGGCCCGGCGCGTAGT